>JBEKCX010000554.1:0-4071 GCA_050014655.1 Occallatibacter sp.
CACGAGCACCGGTGGGCCTGACTCTGCCAGCCCCGCGACCAGCAAGCCTGACCCGGCCACGGCTGGCCCCACAGCGTGAGCTAGCCATAGCCAAGACGTCGCCCTTTCCACCACCCCGTCATCTTCCCAAGGCGCGTCGTGCCGGAGTGGACGGGTTGCAGGGGAGACGATCGGGGTTGGTGTCGGGATAGGCGGCGTGGGAGGAGATGGTGGTCAGGATGCCGCGAACGCCCAGTGATTTCCCAGACAGAAGTTGACAATGGAGCAGCACAGAATCGCGATCGTGTTCGCGGCGAGCAGGGGAATGCACGCCTCTTGGACCAGGATTCGCATCAGCAGAAGATTCCCCATCATGGAGACCAGCCCATTGCAAAGATGAAAGCGCATCAATTGAGTGAGCAGTGCGGCACGGTCGCGGCGGTCGCGCCATGTGTAGTGCAGGTGCCACACGAAATTGTGTATGAGCGCAAGTTCGATGGCCGCAGCCGTGGCATAGAGATAGTGGCCCGCCGAAATCCGGGTGAAGAGAGCAAGCGCGGCAAGCTGCACAACCATCCCCATGGCCCCAACCAGGTTGAACTTCCAATAGCGGAGGAACGGGTTCATGGCAGTGGCTCCTGGCGGTAGAGTTCTGCGGTGTGGCGCAGGGTGACGCTGATCGACATCGCAGACATGCAGACCGCTGCGATCGCACCTCCCAGATCGAAGAGCAGCATCCTGTGTCCGAACAACGTCGCGTACGGACTGCGCAGCACTGCCAGATTGCCGGCAATCAGCAGAATGCGAATCTCCGTGGGACCGAAGATGCCTTGCGAGAGTTGAAAGCAGGAGAGGGTATAGGTGGCCAGGTAGCTCTCGCTCGATAGCAGCAGGAACGCAATCAGCATCGCAATCGCCGTCGGCCAGTGCAGCAGTCCGGAGCAACCGAGTCCGCACATCAACGCCACGGAGCCGAAGATGTCCACGATGTGGTCCACGTAGAAACCATAGCGAGGGCGCTGTTGCCGGCGCACCCGGGCCAGGGTCCCATCCATGCTGTCTCCCAGCCAGTTGAGCGCGATGCACAGAATCACCAGAAGCAGAGCGGTTCGATTGCTGCGCGACAACGCATAAAAGATTCCAGCCGCGACCTGCGCGCCCAGGCCGAGCAGGGTGAGCTGGTCCGAGCTAAGCCACTGTGGCGCCCGCTCGGCCATCCACTGCAGCGCGCGCTTCTCGATGGAGGCGGTCAGGGACTGATTGATACGGCGCGCCGATAGAAATCCCTCGGCATTCTCTGGTGCCACTGATCTCGCGTTCAGAATTGTGGTTGCTTGTGCGTTCATTGTGGTCTCCTTTCCAATGGTTGACTAGGATTCATTCGGTTCCCAAATTGAGCATCTTCTTGTTTATGCAATGCGGAGGGATTATGGATCTGGTATGCACTTAAGCCAGGTGATACGAAAGATAAGGTTGTGCTGACTGGGACTCGCATACGTCCAATAGTCCCTTGCTTCGAACTGAACAAAATGGCTTTCACCAACCGGATAGGCATACGCCAGGCCATAATCCACGGCATTGCTGGCTCCGAACATCTGCGTGTAACCACCCAGGGCAATCGGTACACCATGCTTGTTGCCAAGATCGCGCCATGGCCACGGCATCAACGGTACCCATACATTTGTGCCAAGATACCCGGAAATACCGCTGTGGTTTGCAATCGGACCCATCCCGCCAGCTTCGAAATCCAAAAAACCAAGACCGAAGATCCCGCCGCATTGCACGGTCGGCTTATTTGCAGCCGAGGGGTCAGAAGCTCCCACGCCGCACACGACTCCAGCCCGATAAATCCAGTCATAATCGCCGTTATAAGTCTGTGGAGGAGTTGTTGCCTTCGTGGGGGCCTGGGGTAATTCCTGAGCACCCACAGCTCCTGTAAGCAGACAAATCCAAAGCACCAAAGTCGTCATAGCTGTGAGGGACTGCTTACCCGTGCACACCGTGGCAATGACTGTTTGATCTTTCGTTGTGGCCGATTGTGTATTCATCTTCGTATCCTTTCCTATTGGTGTTCTTCTTGATCTCATTCCTGTGTGTCGAATGATCTATCTGCGTAGCACGTTGCATGTGGAACGCAACGTGAACTCCAGCGAATCGCGTGGAACGCTCTCCACAAAGGGCCGAATCGCCCAACCCAGGCCGGTGGGAATGGAGCGCGTCAGCGAGACCGACTCGATCTGCATGTAGAGTCCGCCGTCGCGTTCCTCGTAGCTCCAGTAGGTGTTCAGCCGCCACAGGAAGCCGTGCTCCTCGCTGGAGTTCAGCACACGCTCGCGGGCCGTGCCGGGCGAATCGATCTCGTCGATCCGCGTGCTCTGCGAGACGCTGAATCCGTGCTGCGCATCGAGCCGACCATACGTAATGTCGTAGGCCGTATCCATCACCACCGTGATGACGTGCCGCTGGCGTACGCGCATGGTTGCCTGCAGCCGGTCTCCCTGTTGCGCGAGCACCCTTGCCTGCAGCACCTGCGGGGAGAAGCGTTGCGGGTAGGCGTTGAAGTCCTTCATCAGTCGTTCGAAGTCCGCGGCATTGGCTCCAGGGGCAAACGCGGTGCCGCGCCAGTGATGCAGCATCGCTCCGGGCAGGTCCGCACCCGCCGGCGGTGTCAGCTTCTCGACGATCAACTCTCCCCGGCGCAGGCGCAGCTCACTCTGCGGATCGGAAGCCACGGGAGCGAGAAAGGAGTTCTGCGACCGATGTTGTTGCGCGAGACGCGACTCAACCGCACGCGTATACGAGTTGAAGGCTGCAACTGCTGGCGGCGCGGGTTCTGCCGCAATGCAGCCGGGAGCGGCCAGCAATGGCAAGAGTCCGCAGAGGAGGGGAAGTGTTCGAAGATTCGAGAGTTGGCGTCGTGTTGTAAGATCGCGTCGCATCATGGAGAGCACAATGCTCCGCCCCTGCCTCTCGAATCAATGCATGAAACCTCACCCGTTGAAGTTTGTTTCTCACTCTGCAAAGGGTTGCAGCAATTAGATTTGCTGGAAATTGTCCATTAGACAACAGCTTTAGATTCAACTCACGATCAGATACACTTGACCAATCCATGACGGACCCAAGGCCAGCCCGGCGCTATCGTTTCGGTGTATTTGAAGCGGATGCTGCCACGGGAGAGCTGCTGCGGCAGGGAATCCGAATCAAGCTCAACGCCCAGCCCTTTCAGGTTCTTTGCATGCTCCTGGAACGGCCCGGCGAACTACTGACGCGCGAAGAGATCTCGCGCGAGCTGTGGCCCGACGGCACCTTCGTCGATTACGAACACGGAGTGAACTCAGCGGTCAACCGCATCCGCGAAGCCCTCGGAGATACGGCGAGCAATCCGCGGTTCATTGAGACCCTGGCCCGCCGCGGCTATCGCTACGTGGCTCCTGTCGAGCGGATCGCGCTCGATGAAAATCTGTCTTCCCCAGCCTCCGAGTCATTGGCCTCAGATTCTAGCCAGGAGGCAGCCGCTTCGTCCGAGACTGAGGCTGACCTGCTCAGCCGAATTCTGGCCTCTCCGCAGGAACTTCCGAAGGCCTCGTATCCCGTTGTGCAGACGCTCTTCGTCCTGTTTCAGTGCATGTACCTGAGCTTCTATATCGGGGCGCTGGCAAATCTGCCGGAGATTGATGAACTCTTCTCCCCATTGCCGAAGGCCACGCAGGCACTGACGGTCTTGATCGTGACGGCCGCGGTCCTGATTCCTGTTCGCGCCTTCGTGCTCACCGCTGTGCTCATGCACGCACCCGGAGTACGCGGGAAGTTCCTCAAAATCTGGCCGTTTCTATTTCTGCTCGATGAGCTATGGTCGCTCGCTCCATTCCTGTTACTGCACCACATCAGTATCGGATTGGCGGTCTCGTGCATGGCGCTTCTGGTCTACTCGCCCTTTGCCCAGCGCTCGCTGGTGCTGATGGGCGCGGGCGGCGGGGTCGGAATTAGCGGGGAAGGATAGCTGAGTGGTACGGTCTCCGGTGTTGGCGATGACGCCGGAGGATGCGGCGGCGATGTGGGGCGGTGCACAGAATCCGTGGCTGGACTGGGCTA
>JBEKCX010000555.1:0-3031 GCA_050014655.1 Occallatibacter sp.
ATCCGCGCGCCCCCAGGCGGCCATTGCGCCAAAGCTCGTCGAGGGTGTATTCCTCCAGCCATTGCTCCAGATTCAGCTTGTCGGCCCACGTCAGAGTGGAAGTTCCATCCTCGGCGGCGTCCATTACCACCACTTCATTGGGCTTAAGAAAGCGGATGAGGCGGTCGGAATGGGTTGCGACGACGATCTGTGTTCGATCCGCTGCTTCCCTCAACAGTCCAGCCAGCAGATTCAGCAATTCCGGATGTAGACTGACCTCCGGCTCGTCGAGCAGAGTTAGAGCGGTCAGTCCCGGACTTTGCAGGAGTGTCGCGAGCCACACGAAGCGCAGCATCCCCTCGGAAACCTGATGCATGTAGAGGGGCTTCGAGAAGTTGCCGTCGCGCCACGTCATGGCAAGCGTGCCTGCGGCGACTGGCGGAAAATCGAGCCGCTTGAATCCCGGAAACGCCGCCTTCAAGGAGTCCTCTACAGCTTCAAAGCGATCCGGCTCCGCCTCGCGAAGATAGTAAAGGCTGGAGACCAGGTCCTCTCCGTTCTTGCCTGGCAGCGGGGCCGGTCGCATGGCTTGTGGCAGGCGCACCGGAGATCGCGGTTCAACGTTCAGCACATGGTAAAAAGTCGATGAAGCCAGCCGATGACGGAACTCCTCGGGTTCCCGGAACAGCTTGGGAACCTGGGAGAGCGAAGACTCCAGCGGGTTGTGTTCCCAGTTGGGGCGAACCAGCTTGCCTTGATTTACTTCGAAGTACTTAATGTCGGCTCCGTGCGAATCGATATGCAGGAACGGATGCGGATATCCTTGTCGCTTCTGCTTCAGAGTCTCCCGGTCGATCAGGTAGGCGGCGCCCTGGGGCCGAAGACTCAGTGAATAGTCGAGCGGGTCGTGGCTGGGAACCGCCATCGAAATCCCGAAACCTACCTCGCTTGCGCGGTCGTAGGTCGCCATCGCGGCCAATCCGGACATCTCGCCGACAGCGGCGCTTAAACTGCCCTGGGCAGAACTCGCCAGAATGGAGAGTGCGTCGAGCAGGGACGACTTGCCCACTCCGTTTGCTCCGATCAGGACAGTCAAGGGGCGCAGTTCCAGATCCACCTCGGTGAGGCGCCGAAATCCCCGCACTGTCAGATTGAGGAAGCGTTGCATTGAGTTCTCCACGCTTCCATCATCCTCCAATTGCGGCATCCAAGGCCAACACGACTTCACAAGATCTCGCGATCCGCCCCGCCCTCGCGCAATCAGGGCGGACCGAGGAGATAGCTAGCCCCTGAAAAAAGTGGTTTCTGCGTTCGCCGTCGTAGGAGCCGGTTTTCAGGCAGCAGTTCTTGAAAGCGGCGGCCTGAACCGCATGGGCAAGGGTCGTTCCGACCGAGCTTCTCCTGCAGTTCCTTGTCGACGTGAACGAAGCGGAGGCCGGCCTTGACGTGGGTTTCCGATGGGAATCCGTTGCGGCGCTTACTGCTGCGCTCGAAAGGAGGATTGGTTGGTGTTCGATCGGGTGTGCATGATGTTCCTCCTTGAAAAGTCCATTCATCTTATCACGAGCGCCGTTACCAGCAGCCGCGCCGGCCGTTCCGCCCCGCGCTTTGCAGCAATTTCCCCCCGCCTGTAGTGCGGCTCCGCCCGCGATCTTGTATAATCCAGAATCGTCGGGCCAGAAAAGAAGTCAGACCCAGGAGAGTGGTGCTTATGCGAAGAACTTCGATGTCGCGCTTCGTTCCGTTCCTTGCGATGCTGACGATGGCAGCCTCTGCCACGGCGGCGGACAGGGCCCTTTTGGAACAAAAGTTGGGAGCCCGGTACAAGCTCTCCTCAGTGAATGCCGAAGGCGACTTCGTGGTCACGGGCACCACGCTGATTTTACGGAAGAGCGGTTTCACGGGCGGCGCGGATCCCATCACTTGCGTCCACCAGTACAAGGACGGGAAAATTTCGCTTACCGGTGCCTCCAAGGCCGCTTGCACCGGCGCGGTCCGTACGCTCTCCAAGATTCCCATCATCAGTAAGATCCCCGGTGTGGGCACGGCCAATCAAGCGGTTCAAGGGAATGCCCCCACAACACGGCCCTTCGTGGCCGGGGAAAAGCTGTACATGACCAAGATCGAGGTGGTCAAGGATGACATCCATTTGACCTTGATTTCCGAGCAGGTGAACCAGGTGCGTTACACCGCGGAGATCCGATTCCATAAGGCAGCCACGCTGGAGATCCTGGAGGCGGAAAACCTCATTGCGGAGGTGTTGGGGACCAGCGCTGGGGGCGGAGGCGGAGGGAGTCAATCCACGTCCGCGTCCACGTCTTCTCAGCCAGCCGCCGCTCGGGCCGCCCCGGCCTATACCGCGGCGCCGGTTGCCGCCGCTCAGCCGGCTACGGCAGACACGCAGCTTGCTCCCATTGCGCCGCCCCCGACGCCGGATCAGCCGGCCGCCGCGACACCCACAATTTCACCGGGCATGACGATCGATCAAGTGGTGGCCGCTCTAGGGCAGCCGGCCAAGATAGCCAATCTCGGCTCCAAGAAAATCTACATGTATCCGAGTCAAAAAGTGATCTTCATCGACGGCAAGGTCGCCCCGCCCGAGGAATCGTATGACTCATCCGGGAGCCAGCCCGGTTCCGGCCCGAGCATGTTGCTCTACGAACTCGCGCTGGGGGTCCTGATCCTGGGAGCCGCTGCGTTCCTGTTCATGCGCAGCCGCCGGCCCGCCGCGGTGGTCCCGGCCGGGCCTCCGCCTCCGACGCCTCAGTATCAAGCCCCGCCGCCGGCCGCGCCGGTAGCGCCGGCCCCGCCCATGAACCTCATCCAGCGCCTGGACGAATTGGAGAAGCTGAAGGAGCGGGGAATCCTCACGCCTGAGGAGTTCGAGAGGGAAAAAGCGAAGCTGCGGTCGATGTAAAGGAAGCGTAAGACAGAAGGAACGTATCTCCCGCCGAACTGCTTTGAAAACACGAAGCGACGCGTGATACAGAAAGAACGTGCCAAACTCCCGGCTTAATTCCCCTACCGCGTCCGGAGGGCAGCAGTAGCCCTC
>JBEKCX010000556.1:0-4188 GCA_050014655.1 Occallatibacter sp.
CACCCATGTCCCAAACGACTGAAACCGGGGTGGCGGTAGCGGTGGCTGAAATGCCGTCCACCGCTGCCGTTGCGGTGATCGGCTGCCACTGCGCGGAGTCGATCCACAGCCAGCTCACCAGGTTGACGATGGCCTTCCCTCCGGACGGGGCCGTGGAGACGGTCGGAGCTTCCAGGTTGAGCTCCGAGACCGCGATCTGCCCGACCTGGCCGGGCGTGGGGCCGGTGGGGGCGGCCGGATAGACAAGGGCAAGGAATTCGCCGACCTCGTCGTCCGGAACCGGCGTGCATGTGACGAGGTAGTACTGCCCAGTCTCGTCGGGCGTGGTCGGCTGGCCATAGGGGACGAACGGCAGGGTCTCATCCAAGGTCGTCAGCGTGGAGAGCGGCTGCCAGGTGCAGGTCACCGTGGTGGTGCCACCGCCAGAACCAGAGCCACCCTGGGAGCCAGGGCTCCCCGCGGAGACCGTGCATGTCGTGCTGAGCGGGGCGCAGGACACGCCCGTGGAGCCGCCCTGACCGCCACCCGGATCCTCGGCCAGCACGGCAGGACTGGCCGCCATCATCCCCAGCGCGGCCGCGATCAGGGAGAGGGTGACGCGGGTGTGCATGGCGTGTTCTCCACGGTGAGCTGGGTGAGGAGCCAGGTGCTGGATTGGAGGACCATCGTCGCGGCGTAGTTGTCCCAGCCGGCCGTGGTGGTTCCGCCCCACGGCTGCGGGCTGACCGGTGTGGTGGTGCCCTTGGACACGATGTACCTGGTGTCCCAGCCGCAGTCGTCGACGGTCGCCGTGCTCGCGCCGACGCCGGTGACGACGGGGTGCGGCGTGTACGTGCCGATCTCGACCTGGTCCAGTTGCCCGAGGATGTCGAGCCGACCCACGGCGAGACTCAGCGCGTTGCCCGTGTACCACTGGAAGACGCCCGGATACTCGGCCTGGGTGTTGGGGTCAGCAGCGGCGGTGTCCCAGGCGGCCATCGCTTGGTCGTACGCGTTGAGGATCGCCGCGACTGTGGGATCCACGGTCGGGGTGGGTGTGGCTATCCCCGCGGGCGTGGACGGCGGCGTGGAGGTCGCGATGGACGCAGACCGTGTCGATCCGCATCCCGCGAGGCCCAGGGCCCCGGCAACGCAGAGGAACGAGAGAAGTTGGGCAAGTTGACGGCGCCGGACCAGGCGATGGCGCTGCGGAAAGGCCCAGCCGCGAGCGCGGTTCACGAGGGTCCTCCCTTGCTCCCCCGGGCGTCTGCAGCCCGGCTCCGAGGAATGCTGCCATGCCCGCCTGCCCTGCCGCAAGCGATTGGGGGGCGTGCGGCGTAAGACCTACATGATTCGTACAGGAATCCGACACGAACCCTACACAGAAGCGCAAACGCAGCAAATGGTGCGCGCCATCGTCTGCCTAGTCGCACTTCGTCCTCCTCCCTTGACGGCGCGTATCTAACCAGATCGCCCGCGGGCCTTGATAGATGCAGCTGTCTCCGACTGGTTAGCCGTTTGCATCCCCCGGACTGACGTTTGCATCCCAGGGGAAGCAGTCGAACCGGGGACAAGTGAGTGCCCGGGGTGCTTCATCGGCATGAGGGCGGCAAAGGGGCGGGCGGCGGCGGTGAGGACGGCTGGAGGTGGAACTCTTCGCCAGTGACGCCGACGAGGACCACCTCGAAGAGGTCGAAGAATCCGACCCCGAGGTTCTCCATGAGCCGCCCGCGCATTGTGGGCCCGGGATCACGCGAGCCACTCTCCAGGGCCGGGATGTAGTTCTGACTGACGGCCAGGCGACGGGCCAACTCGCGCTGGGTCAGCCCCTGCGCCCGCCGCCACTCGGCCAGGCGCGTGGCCCGGATGCGGATGTGGACAGGACCAGCTGCAGCCATTGGGTCAGCATACGACAGGCTAGTAGGTCTGTGACGGCCACTCTACGGCCCGGTGGCATCAGCGGCACCAGGCGACCCGCCCCTCCACCGTCCGGTGGTCCCACCCGGCGAGGTCGAGCGGCTCTTCCAAACGGGCCGTTGCAACAAATCGGCGGCGAGCGAGTCCGACATACGGACGGGTACGGGGCTCGGCCTGGCCAGGTCCGGGCAATCAGACAAGCCCACGGCGCCAAAGTCACGGCACGTTCCCAACCCGAAGGCAGACTTGAGGTCCAGGTGACCTTCACCTCCTCATACACGCAACCCGGTGAATCTTCAGGCACCTCCGCCCGTCGCTGATGCGTGCGGGGTTAACCAAGCGCGAGCCCGACGACTGGCTCACGCGTCTTGCTTCTCACAGACCGAGGTTTGTGAGAAGTTCTTCGCTCTACTTCGCGACGTTCTCCAGCAACTCGATCATCAGCCCGATCTTTCGCCTGAGCTCATCAAACGTGACTATGTCGATCTCGCGCTGGTTATTCCTGAACAACTCAAGGCTTGCTCGCTCGGCATGATTACGCAGCTGATGCGCGGACCCCACGATCAGCAGTCCTCTTGGACTTAGCGGTCGGTGGGACCGCATTTCCTCAGTAGCAAGCGTCGAGTAGTTCTCCATGAGGCTCCCTCTTGCATTGAGTATCTGCAAGAGTCCCCCCGTCAAGTCCTGTGAAACGTTGACCACGTTGTTTCGATATACGGCACCGAGTAATGGGGTCATCGGCGTCTTGATCTCGACAAGGACCACATTCCCGGTGATCTCATTCTGATATAGGAAGTCAGCGGTGTTGCCCATCTTGTTCGTGATGAGCTTTCCCCCGACGTACACCTGGTCTTGTATCAGCATGATCGGCACTGCGTAGACCTGAGCAATAGCCCACCCATTCGATTGAAGCGTGTTTTGCCAATACCCCTCGTCTGCGTTGTCCTCGTTGTCGTCTAGCTCGCGACAGAAGCGCTGTAGACGAGCCAGGCCCAGCACCGCATCGAACTGTTGAAGCTGGACAACCGAAATGCCGTCCAATCGGGCAGCAGCCACAGCTCGCTCGTTTGTGGTGAGCCAATAAATCAGCCCACTCAGGAGCGTGCTCGCCAGCTCGTCGTCTTGCAGCGCTCGCTGAAACTGTCCTTCGTTCATTACAAGGGAACGCAGAGCACTACTTCTCGGCGCTGGGATGAACTCTTGCGTCCCCTGCACCACGCCGTACTCACGAACAAGCTCGTAGCGGGAAACAAGCCCTTCGAACAGGTTAAGTAGTTCAGACGCCTTTAGATCGATCTTGACCCACTCATCTGCCTTCAACTTTGAGAGCGGCAGTGCCGTGAAGTCTGTCCACTGGTCACTCCGGGCCTTGTGCTGAAAGATGAATGCTCCGTCCATCGGCGCTTCTGGGTTGCCCGGATTGTCGAGGAGCACGGGACGAAATATCAATCGTGTCGTCGATGTCTCTCGCAGGATGATCGGATCGACATCCGCCGTTTGTCGGGATGTAGAGGACACTCGAATGGGATGAGCTCCTTGAGGAGCTTCTCCGCGATCGCTGGCCACATGCCTCCCTCAGCCCTTCGCGGGCGCCGATGCCTCCGGCGCGACCACCGGCCCGATGACCGTGTCGACCAAGGCCCAATCATTCGGGTAGCCGTTGGCACCACACATACCCCGGAAGGCGCCGAGATCCTCGGCGATCGCCTGGAGCCAGGAGGCCGGCGAGAGTTCCCGCTTACCGATCAGACGCGAGGTGGCGAGACCCTGGGCATTGACCATGAGCCAGGTCACGCCCCGGTGGTCGGTCCGGAGCTCAAACGGCGCAGCCACCGCCCGCGGCCGCCCCACGCGCGTTGCCGCCGGCCGCACCTGCCCATTGGCCGCTGCCGCTCCAGCTGAGGACTCGGCTTCTCGGTGCGAGCGCGCAGTCGCGAGTGCGGTGCCCACGTCCGCCCCGGCGCCGCGCAGGTCACGTACCTTCCGGGCGAACTCCAGCTGGCTGCGCTGGTCGGGGAGCTCGGCGATCGCCTCCACCACCTCGCTCAGAGCTTCGGCGCCGATCGACTGCAGAACGCCGGCAATCTTCAGATCCACGCCCTTGCGGTCCATGAGGTCGCGCGTCTCCTCGGGAAGCTGCGCGTAGCGGATGTGCTGATCCACCCAGGCCACCGACTTGTGGTACCGGACCGCCAGGGCCTCGTTCGTCAGCCGGTAACGCTCCTTGCGGTTGAGCAGGGCCGCGGCGACCTCGGTGCGGGTGAGGTCGTCCCGCTGCAGGTTCTCGGCGAG
>JBEKCX010000557.1:0-5405 GCA_050014655.1 Occallatibacter sp.
CGGGAAGTGCTGTCTCAAAAGGCCTCGAAATCTCCGCGGCATAACCCCCACCGAATCAAGGGCCGGATCCCCCCGATCCGGCTGTTCCATAAGGTGTGGGTTGGGAAACAGCGAGTATCCCATATTAACTATCAGAAGCAGCTGACACCAAGCCGGAGAAGAGGAGTCGCGATTGCATGGTTGTCACAATCGTAATTGTCAGCGCCACAACTAGAGTAAGACACTCACAGCTCGCGGAACGCAAGTTCTAACACAGCGCCGTAGGATACAGCACAACACCGGCGTGGTGTCCGATAATCGTTCAAATCGAGGCAGTTCAAATATCTTCAACATTTATATAGCGATAGGTAAATTTGGTGCTACAGTGTTGCCGTCTCTGGATACACCGAATAGCTGTTCTGAAAGCCGAAAGCGGTTCTCTTGCTTTGGCGCGATTGGTTTCGTCATAAGGAGAAAGACCGATGCGTTTCAAAAAGCTGCTCGTTACAATTCTGGCCGTATGCTCCGCCGCATGCATGGCTACGCAAACACTCAAAGCCCAACAGACGATGAACAACGATGCTGTCATCAAATTGGTCAAGGCAGGGCTCTCGGAGGACTTGATTATATCGACCATCAACTCCCAGCCCGGAGTCTACGACACCACAACCGATGGCCTCATCGCCCTGAAGAAAGCAGGCGTCACCGACAAAGTTGTCGGAGCCATTGTCACAAAAGGCGTCGCCCCCGCCCCAGTTCCGGTTGCTGCTTCAGGTCGCCCACAAGGCATCGATGAGATCGGAGTTTATCTCAAAGACAAGAACGGCGTGTGGGTCGCCATGCTCCCTGAGATTGTGAACTTCAAGAGCGGTGGTGCACTGAAGAGTCTAGCCACATATAACCTCATTAAAGGCGATATTAACGGACGTATTGTGGGTGTAAAAGCCAAGCAGAGCGCTACCCTCCCTGCCTCCTTCGCAGTCTACCTGCCCGAAGGTGTCGAGATCAGCGAGTATCAACTGCTGCGTCTTCGCCCCAACTCTGACTCTCGCGAGTTTCGTTCCGTTACCGGAGGTGTTGCGCACACTTCAGGTGGCGCGACCCGCGACGCTGTCGAATTTCAGGCTGAAAAACTTGCACCCCGTGTCTACCAGATCACAATCCAAACAAGCCTTGGAAAAGGAGAGTATGGTCTGCTCCCTCCAGGGGCCAATGGTAGCTCGAACATGGGAAGCAACGGGAAGATATACACCGTAAGTATCACTGAATAAGTGAGCCTGATACCCCATCTCCGTTGCTCAATCTTTAGAGCCCCGCAGATGAGCTAAAGTATCGGCCCAGACTCATTGAAATCATGGCGTATGAATTGACCTATATTAATATTGTTCGGTTCCGCTCCCTGTGCAATTAGCCTCGCGGAGGCGTATATGACGTGCAAGGTTTTACTTACCATTTCTCTTCTTAGTTCGTTGTGTGTTATTGGCTGCAGTAGCAGTAACAATGGGGACAATAACTCCTCTCAGACCACCCCTCCCATCACATCGATCAGCGTCTCCTGCACCCCCACTAGCATACAGACCGGCCAGACGAGCCAGTGTTCGGCCATTGTTTCGGGAACCGGCAACTACAATTCCGGCGTCACCTGGTCAGCAACAGATGGAACGATCACTACGTCAGGACTGTTCACGCCCTCTGCGACGGGGACTGCATCCATTACCGCAACATCAGCCGAAGACCCCACCAAATCCGGCTCTGCAACTATTACTGTAACGGTTGCTGTGCCAGTAACAATCACTTCGGTTTCGGTGGCTTGCACCCCGGCTTCCATCCAGACCACTCAAACATCAACCTGCACGCCCACAGTGACTGGCACCGGCACCTTCAGCAGTTCCGTTAGCTGGTCGGTAAGCCCATCCGGTATAGGAAGCATGAGCAGTACTGGCGTCTTCACGCCTACGTCTACAGGAACAGCGACCATTACGGCAACTTCAACGCAAGATACAACAAAGTCTGGCTCAGCAACAGTTACTGTGACGGTGCCCGCACCCTCGACGATTTCTTCGGTTTCAGTGACGTGTTCCCCGGCTTCCATCCAGACCACTCAAACATCAACTTGCACGCCCACGGTGACTGGCACCGGCACCTTCAGCAGTTCCGTTAGCTGGTCGGTAAGCCCATCCGGTATAGGAAGCGTGAGTAGTACGGGCATTTTCACGCCCGCATCTTCGGGAACTGCTACCATCGCAGCTACATCCACTCAAGATTCGACAAAATCAGGAACGACAACGGTTACCGTGGCGGCGCTGGCTGGCGTGTTGGTTGCTCCCACGTCTGCTCAGATACAGGTTTTCCATTCGCAGCAGTTCTCGGCAACAGTCAATGGGAACTCAAATGCAGCCGTAGCCTGGGCTGTGAACGGAGTCCCTGGAGGCAATCTAACCGTCGGTCAGATTGATGGAACAGGTTTCTATCTTGCGCCAAATAGCACTCCTAGTCCGGCTGGGGTGACCATCACTGCCACCAGCCAAGCCGATTCAACACAGAGCGCGAATGCCAGTGTTACGATTCTTCCAGATAGCAGCACACTGTCGATCACATCAGAAAGCCCGTCCATTGGCCAATCTGGGATAGCGCTCGATTCATTCATTAATATCCAGTTCAATGAGCCGCTTGATCCGACTTCAGTTACTTCTTCAAATTTCAGCGTTACATCTCCATCGGGGGCAATCACAACCTCAGTCAGTTATGATGCCACGTTGAATACCGTGACACTCGTTCCAACTACCTTATTATTCCCTGGAACGCAATACAGTGTAAGTGTTTCTAACAGCGTTGCGGACCCTGCTGGAACATTGCTGGCATCCTCATCGCAGTGGTCGTTTACCACGCAAACGGGGACAGGCGTGAATGGAACGGTGACAGTTCCATTAGGGGCCGATCCGACGACACTGACGGTTATTAGCTACGCTGGACAGAAGAGCACACCCGACGGCCAAGGCAATTTCAATGCCTCGGTTACACCTGTTGGAACGGGCTTTGTCGCGGCCATGGTTCCCGGCAAGTCATTCGGCTGGCTGGCAGTAGCCGGAGACATGATGCAAAAAACCAATGCACAAGCTGTCGAGGGTCTTAGGCCATTATTAGCCAGTATTAACCAGCCAGCCAGCAGGCCGGTACATATAACGCATTATCAAATCACAGCCTCTCCATTGGCGCAGGACTCATCAAATAGCATGGAAGTGGACGCTGTCACAACTGCCGAGACCCTGCTATTCATGTCTCCATATCTGCATCGTTCAGATCCTAGTTCAGGGGCCATCATTCAGGCGACAATAGCAGCCGACCAAAATACAAACGCCTTAGCGACGGCGTTGCAGGCTGCATCAGGGGAATCTGATCCGCTCTCAGACAGTACTGTCCAGGCTGACTTTGCAGCAGCTATCATTTCCATTACAAAAACCCTTAACAACAATTCGTCCCTGACTGGTTTCATATCAGGAGCACCTTCAGCAAAGGCATTGCTGGGCAGTTCTCCACGTATGCAAAGCGCACCGCGGGCAGACGCTTCTTCCCAGCAAGGTGTCATTCAGACCACTCCGCCCTGTTGGTCTTGGACGTCGAACCACATTACCCAAGTAGCGCCTGGCCAGTTGCAGTGTCTTGATCTGGATTATATCGATCTGGGAACGTCTACACCAACCAACGGGAACTACACAATAACTCTTGACAATCAATTCTGTCCTGGCAATCTCGGGAAATTACCGTTTGGTTTGTATTCTGGATGCGACGTCGATTGGCTTGCTATCTCAGGCCCCATTAACCCTGCTGTGGTTCCAGCTGGAGGTACCAGCACAATCGCTTTACAGCAGGATAGCAGCGGCCCGGGCAGTCCTTTAGGAGACTTTCTGTCATGCGCTTCGAGTGATCGTACTATCCTAAGTGGTAGTTGCAATGTTGTAATGCTACCTGGACAGAGCACATTCAGCGCCATCGACCCACATGTAGGATTTGAGTTAATTGTTAACTATGATCTTAATTTGCCCCCCGATAACTCCCCGTCTTCGACGTTTTTGGTTCCGACGGGCAAATCAACAGATTATGCAATGCGAGCATACAGTGGTGGAATTGCAGACTTCGATGAATATCAGGCAATGGCAAATGTGAATTCAAGTGGGAATTATGGCGATTATAGCTTCGGCTTATGGAAATCGGCGTTAGCCCTAAACTTGGCTCACATTGTCATTGCCGATAATGTGGCAAAGTTGATGTCTACTGATGATGGGCCTGATGTGGATCAGTGCGCATGGAAGAATATGACAACCTCAGGACAGATTGTAAGTCTCGAGAATCAGTTTGCGCACCAGCAGTTCGATACATTCCCACACGTTGTGTCTGCACTCGGCGGCGATGTCAATACGCTTAAGGGGTATTACAAGGATGCCGCCAAGCAATGCCTCAAAGATCAGGCGATCGACGGAATTTGGGACATGTTCGCGGAAACAGACCCATTTCTCGATTTGATCAACACCGGACTTGAGGGCGTTTCAATGATCGGAGACGCAGGACAACACCTTCTTGAGCTAGGACAATTCGCATCACCGATTGAAACTGGCTTGGTAAGCGAGGTACAGCCCACTCAACCAATAATTCTAGGCGTATCATTGGGTTCATCAAACGCTGACGGAAGCCTTCCGGTAACTATTTCTGGTTCGGGGTACGAAGCTGGAGCAAAAGTGTCCTGGCAGACACCTGGAGGGGCCGGACAAGGGCCTGATATTCCTCTTTCGGTAAGCCCTGCAACCATCAATCTGAACAAAAACTTCGGATCACAAATCGGGCAGTGGCAGGTTCAGGTAGCTAATCAAGACGGAAGCACTTCAGCATGGAAGGGATTCTCCGTAAGTGGACAGTCGTTGCTTCCTTCTCCCACGCTGAGTGCTCCTACCAATGGGGCGACGGGTGTATCCACGACGCCTACCTTCAGCTGGGGCACGGTGAGTGGAGCAACGAACTACTGGCTTATGGTGGCTACAAGCCAATCTGCCTTCCCCACCAACCCAAGCGCGCAGAGCTGCCCGGCGTGCGTCATCAGCCAAGCGTCGCTGACTGGAACTAGTTACACTACGACTACCGCACTGAACTCGGTGACCACATACTATTGGGAGGTGCAGGCTTACGCCTGGTCCAACGGCAAGACCACCCAGCAGGGCCAGTTCTCCTCTGCCTGGTCGTTCACCACGCAGTCTCAATCACTGCTTCCTGCATCGGCACTGAGTTCTCCATCGAACGGGGCGACGGGTGTAACCACGACGCCGACCTTCATCTGGGGCGCGGTGACTGGAGCCAAGAAGTACTGGCTGACGGTGGCCACCAGCGCGTCCACGCTGCCGACCAGCCTCAGCGCGACGACCTGCCCATCCTGCACG
>JBEKCX010000558.1:0-3737 GCA_050014655.1 Occallatibacter sp.
ATGCTCAAAGTCTCCATTGCCTTTCGGCTTTTTGTCCCCTGTCACCCTTGGAATGGAGCGACGCGGTGAACCCAGCGCCCACTGTGTCTCCATTGCCTTTCGGCTTTTTGTCCCCTGTCACCTGGCAATTTTTTGGGACCTTGACTTTTAGGTCGCGTCTCCATTGCCTTTCGGCTTTTTGTCCCCTGTCACCCGTGGGTATCGGGCTCGTTGTGTTTATCGTCCGTAAGGTCTCCATTGCCTTTCGGCTTTTTGTCCCCTGTCACCTTTCGACACAAAAAAAGGGCCGAAAACTCTTGACCTGTTGTCTCCATTGCCTTTCGGCTTTTTGTCCCCTGTCACCTTTTTATGCCCGCGCAAGGTGGGGGGGGGGGTGTGTCTCCATTGCCTTTCGGCTTTTTGTCCCCTGTCACCCTAAGTCTGACACCAAGCTTCCGGCCCCGGTGGGGGTGTCTCCATTGCCTTTCGGCTTTTTGTCCCCTGTCACCTGCCGCGTGTCGTCAATTCAGCATCGGCGGCGCGGGGTCTCCATTGCCTTTCGGCTTTTTGTCCCCTGTCACCAAGTCAACGGCGCGGTAGAGCGCCGCAAGCCGCTAGTACTGTCTCCATTGCCTTTCGGCTTTTTGTCCCCTGTCACCTGATGGCGCGATGACAACATCGGCGGTGGGTGCATCCGGGTCTCCATTGCCTTTCGGCTTTTTGTCCCCTGTCACCGGCGTGGTAGTCATGGTACCATGACTGCATCGGCGGTTGGTCTCCATTGCCTTTCGGCTTTTTGTCCCCTGTCACCACGGAATACCAAACCCTGGTCAACATCTGCAACAATGAGTCTCCATTGCCTTTCGGCTTTTTGTCCCCTGTCACCGGAAACTCCGCGATGTTGAGATGTGGGATTTTTACCGGTCTCCATTGCCTTTCGGCTTTTTGTCCCCTGTCACCTTATGAAGAAATTAGTTGCAGTTATTACAATGGGTGTTTCGTCTCCATTGCCTTTCGGCTTTTTGTCCCCTGTCACCTTTCACCTTTTGATTGCGGGCATCCCGCCGGAAGCCGTCCGTCTCCATTGCCTTTCGGCTTTTTGTCCCCTGTCACCAAAATGTGAGAAAAATTGAACGAGTAGAAAGGCAGGCAGTCTCCATTGCCTTTCGGCTTTTTGTCCCCTGTCACCGGGCTGCCCGTGACGACCAACACACTGCCCGATAACACAGCGTCTCCATTGCCTTTCGGCTTTTTGTCCCCTGTCACCTTTGCTTTGGTTGCATGAGGAAATATTTGTTGACATGGGTCTCCATTGCCTTTCGGCTTTTTGTCCCCTGTCACCTAGTTGCGGTTATTATGGGTGTTTCTTCTGGAGCCGGTCTCCATTGCCTTTCGGCTTTTTGTCCCCTGTCACCCAATCACTCCTGGGCGGCGTGCGTGTCCGCACTAAGTTCAGTCTCCATTGCCTTTCGGCTTTTTGTCCCCTGTCACCTCCGTAAGGGCGTCCACGTTCGCGGTTAGTTATTGGGCGTCTCCATTGCCTTTCGGCTTTTTGTCCCCTGTCACCCATAACAGCCGGCAGGAGCATTACGACACTGCCAGTCGGTCTCCATTGCCTTTCGGCTTTTTGTCCCCTGTCACCTTTATGCTTTTTGTTCTTGGTTGTTTTGGTGTGACACTTGTCTCCATTGCCTTTCGGCTTTTTGTCCCCTGTCACCCCCGGCCTCCAAACCCATTGGCTGACAAGAGCTTCCGGGGCTTCCAGGTCACGACCACCGGGTTGGGCCACTTTGGCACCCGATAATTGGATCTCCTGAACCGGCAAATACTACGCAACAAGTGGAGATCGCGCAACTTAACATTCAGGTCGGCACCTCCCTGATTTCCACAATTGTGTGCTCGCCACCTGGAAGGGAGCGTGAGTCCTGCATTTTGTCTGGTCATACGAGGTAGCAAAGCACTTTCTCCGAGCAAACCATTGTTCCCGCCGACATGGTTTCCTTGGCGCATCGGGCGTCAATCTTGTAGGCCACAATCCGGTCTTCGTCCTCATTGATTTGCCCCAGGAGTTGAAGCCAGAATTCGGTGAATTCCGTTTCATCCAAGCGGCATTCAAACATGCTGTATTGCACCCGCACGCCGAAATCTTCGCACACCCGCGCCACGCGGGCCAGGCGTTTCGGTTCTGAAATATCGTAGCCGATCAGGGTTAACATTTCCTTTTCTCCAGGCGGCGCCGTTTCGTATGGCACGATTGGAAACGCCTCAAACCACCATTCATTTGCGGAAGCCACTTAAATTCAAGGGTTAGTTGATGAGGAATGGCTCAAAACGCTCCTGGTTTTCCAGTGACGCTTTGAACATGACGGCCTGGTTTTCCAATTGCTCGCGCAAGGTGGTGCGATGTCCGGCGGATTCGGAGAGGAATTGCCGTTCCATGCGCCGCTCATATTGGAGGATGAACTTCTTGCGCCCTTCCTCGTTTAGATAGATGCCGCCATTTTTTGGCTCGAAATGTTTCTCGTTCAGAATCTGGTGGGTGAACAAGTCCAAGGCCAGCGCTTCCACGATGACTGGACGAAATGGCTCCATCAAATCCAGCGCCAGCGACCATCTTCCATCCTCCGTGGTGTGCAGCAGGCCCAGGGAGGGGTCCAGCCCGTGAGCGTGAAGGAACGCGACTTCTTCCATATAGACAACTGTCGCTCCGAAAGAGATGCAGGCGTTGACCGGGTTGAGCGGCGGCCGTTTCGAGCGGCCCTCGAATGGAAATTGCTCGGGCAAAAATGAGGCCCACGCCTGAAAATACCTGGCGGTGGACGCGCCTTCGTACCCGCGAAGTTCATCCACACTGGCCGATTGTTTGAGAGATGCAAAGAGCGAGTCGAGCCAAGTGAGCGCGGCCTTAACTTCGGGGCTTTCCTCCCGCGAGGCCGCCATGCGTTGGAGGACCCGGCGCTGATTGTAGAGCTTGGCCGTGACAATCCGTCCGGCCATTTGCAAGGCAAAAGGCATTTCGAGCGTCCGCTGATACTGTCGCAGCCGGGCCAGGCCATGAGCATTCAAGGCCGGCAGGAATCCACCCAGGAATTCACCGTTCCAACCGAGCACATTCACGGGAATGGAAGCGCGAAGAAGAGCCGCAAGGGCGTGTGAAGTAACCTGGACAGATTCGGCTATGATCAGCCGGTCCAGATCGCGAATGGGGATCTCGCGCAAGACCTCATCCCGCTGCGTTTGCTCGTTGCGGCCGAAGACCTCCAGGCGCTCGCTTTTGAGGCTGACCCGGCAATCGTGCTGATTGATGCAGGCGGTGGGCATTTTTAAAGCGCAGAGCGCGGATTGCCAACCGGAAAAACCGGCGTGGCAGCGGTTGTTATCATTTCCAAAATCATATTGCCAGTCTGGCACGATGGCGGAAACTCGTGGGAAGAGGGACGTCTGCGGATGTCAGCGGGATAGGCGGACGCGAATGCCGAAGGCGCCCCGCTGCGGCAGGAGGAACTGCTCGAAAGGACCGAGGCCCACCTGGCTGCATTTCGACCTCATGGTACTCAGTTGTTTGCGGAAATCATCATCAGTCGGACTGGTCCAGCTTTCCGCCGTTTCCCGCTGGCGGGTGAACGGACCAAACCGTTTTCCCCATGCAGTAAGCCATTCCCGAAAACCATCCACGGCATCCTTCTGCTGGCGAAAGGGCGGAAGAGCATCGCGGCAACGCTCGGCTAGGAAGCAAAGAAGCGCATACTCGCGTGGTG
>JBEKCX010000559.1:0-4650 GCA_050014655.1 Occallatibacter sp.
GCGGATTCAAAGAGAACCTTCTCTGGGCTGAATTTGAGGAAGGAGCCTATGCCGAGACCCAGCCGGGCCAGGAGCAGGAAGCCATTCTCAAACTCCATGACAATCGCAACCCCTGCAAGACCATTGACCTTACGGATTGCCGGGTCGAGGTGAAGTTCCTTTATGGATTTGTCCTTGCCAAGAAACCGGCTTAACGACTGCCTCCCAGCAAGGATCGAGCGATATTCAAATTGACTTTCGGCGGCGTTAAAGTATGAGTGTCTCAACATTCCGACCAATGACTAAAAACTTTTGCTCAGGCATTTTGGTTGCACTGACCACGATCACCTTGGCGGCTTTCTGTCAGCCGAGAGCGCTGGCCCAGACGCCAGCGGCGGACGCCTACTTTAAAACCACATTCCAGACGGAATCTCAATTCATCGTGGAATCCATCGTGGCTGATTTGGCGGAGCAGATTTATTACGCGGCAAACCACCAGTTGCCGGACAAGAAAGACTTCTCCGTCGCAGCCAAGGAAAAGCCTGGATCACCTGCTGATGCGCCGGCGTATGATTTGCAGATCAGCCTGGATGCGAAACACACCGGCTTGAAGATCGAGGTCAACATGAATGGCCCTATTTGGTCGCCAACGATTTATCGGGACGCGGCAGCGGCCCTGGCCAAGGCTGCCGGGCTGGCTGCCGGCTCAAATGGAAAAACTGGCGGCACCATGCTGATGGCACGGCTGATGGATGGCACAGCGGAGACCATTGAGCGGCAGAACCAGGCTTTGTCGGATGATTTGGAAAAGGACTTTTCCAATCCGGAGTTGCACGAAGAAGCGGCGCTGCTCTTGGGGGCATTTTCCCTGCGGGAGTATTCCGGGGATTTTTCCGACTACCGCCCGGCCCTCTCCCGCATGACGGCGCACCTAACCATAGCCCGTTATCTTCGCGGCGCGGATGCTTTTGGCATCAACGGGCAAATGGCGGAGACGATTATGTTGACCCTGGCAAATGACCAGGCCCTGGCGCTGGAGAAGTTGAAATCCATCGGGACGAACATCGCCGCGGTAGCGGGCATGGTCCGCGCATTGCAGGCAGTCAACACAGGTGATTTCCGACCATTGGCCGGGCTTGCTGGGCGCTCCCGCGTTGAGAGTCTCGCTTGGTTTGCGGAGATGGCCAGTTACGCCGACACTCCCTCCGCCTGGCGGAAACTGAGCGACGAGCAGAGACAAACGGTTGATTTTGAACGAGCTGCCAATCAGATGGGTCCCTCCGTGGAAATGGGAAATGAACTGATGGAGGAATCCATTCCGAACGAATTGCAGGAAATTGGAAATGTTTACGAATTGTCAGGCCACAAGAAACTCAGTGGACGCGCGCTGGTCACGGCGTTGAACGAACTGCCGGAGCGCTGTTTCACCGTCGGGGAAGGAGGACGGGAAACCCATGTGCGCATCATTGGCTCGGGCCAATGGGCTGCCTTTTTCCAAAGGGAGCTTTGCCACGCGGTGCAGCACGGTTTTCATTTCTTGAGCCACAGTTTGGGCGATCCGGACGGCGCCAAGGAATTTGCCGCCATGTGTGATGAGCAATTTGCAGGCCTGCGATTGTATCCATTCGTCCAGCGGTTCAATTGCCTTACCGCCGAGGACTACCACACGTCGGAGGATGCCGGGGTCGGGGTGACGGTGGCCGCGCCGCAAATAGTTTCAGAGGAGTGCTGGAATCTGCTTTCTTCCAAAGTGTCCTTCGCTCCGTTATATCAGCCCAGCCGCAATCTCCACGCTCAGGAATGGTTCCAGCACAATCCACCGCCAGGAACTGCTTACAATATTGATGCGCGGTTGTCCCTGCTCAACGGGGGCGATCACCCTGCGCCGGTCGCGCTGTTCGAGCAACTCCACGACTTGGCTCCTTATGATACGCATCTCTTATATCAACTCGTCGCCAAGAAATACAACAATCATGCGACTATCGAGGAGGCCATGCCCTATTATCAGGCCCTGCTGCCATACTCGATTGGCGCATTGCGGGCGGTGGCCAACACCGTGTCCAACACCCCCGACCTGTACGACAAGTATATGCTCCAGGCCGCCGCTCTGAACCCGCAATTCTATTACGATCTGGGTAATGAGGCCATCCGCCAAAAACAGAACGACAAGGCCGCACAGTATTTCGAACAAGCCTCCACCAACGATCCCGACAGTGTTCGTATCTCCAATTTCGCCGTTTGGCGGGTGCGCTATTACTTGAGACAAGGACAAACTGACAAGGCGCGCGCCATCGCGGATTTCGGCGCCATGGTTTATTCTTACCAGGGCCTGGAATCGAAGGCCAATTTCATGGAGGCGACCAGCAATTACAATTCCGCTTACGAATGGTTTGCCAAAATAGACGAGCGTTACGATGATTCCGCTCCACTGGTCGCCTTCTGCCTGCGTTACTGGCAATTGACCAACGATACTCGCTTCGAGAAGGATCTGCAAAAGCGCGTCCAGGCCGTGTTTCCGATCGGCCTGGAGCACGTTCGTTTGGGCGATTTTAAGGCCGCTCCAACCGACGGTGTCAAGATTCAAATTCCCAACAACCGCCTGGCGTCCGGTTTTCGTAGGGGCGACGTGATTGTCGCCATTGAGGGAGTCCGGGTCCACACGGTGCGGCAATACATTTATGTCCGGGATTTGCCAAAGGAAACGGTGCGCGACATCATCATCTGGCAGGATGGCGGCTACCACGAAGTCAACGCGAACACGCCCAAGAGTAATGGCGCGGGCTACGCCAATTTCAAATCAGGCGGAGCCCCGGTTGACGAGCCTTGAAAGCCATGCGTCTTTGCCGGCCAGATTTTCGGAACCTGCAAGCCTGTCGGGGCCTTCCTGACGAGGAGATTGAGCGACTGACTCGCGAGGTCTATCGGCGCAAACCGAAGTTGGCCGACGCCCGACTTCGGGAGGCTTCGTGATGAATCGGCAGATATCAATACTCGTTGCGGTTGCAGTTCTTTCCTTGGCTACAGCAGGTTGTGGCCACTACCCATCCTACATTCGCTCCACGCGCTCCATCGGCTGGACTTCCTCCTCGGAGGGCGATCTGGTCATTCTGAGCCTCCCGTTGGAAGACTGGCCGAAGCTTCAAAAGTTTAAATCAGTCATGCAGTTCCGGATTCGGCCGGAGTCGCCTTCTCAAATTAACGATGACCACATAGGAGCTTTTTCCCGGCTGAAGATGCCGCTGCTCCGGCAGGTGGGCATTGACCATTGTCCAAACGTGACGGACAACGGCATTCTGGCTCTTACAAATTTCCCGTCAATCGTGGGTTTAGGTTTGGGCGGCGTGGGCATTACAGATCGAGGAATGCGGACTCTTGCGACCGAGTTGCCGCATTTAACGGAAATCGGGATTGAAGAATGTCCTTCAGTGACGGTGGAGGGATTTCTGAGCCTGACCAACTCAAGAACAATTACGACTGTTGGTCTATCGCTTGATCGCTTTTCACGAGAGCAGATCGAAGGCATTATTTCAACCGTTACCAACGTGACGTGGTGGACAATAAGCGATCCGCGCCACCGGCTTGATCCGGCGTCGTTGCGTCAACTTGGAGAGTCAAGGAACATCACGATTCAGGTAGCTGACGAAAACAAGCTTGTCACGAGTATAACGATGACCCGGCAAACTGGTTCGGCGAACAGCATCCAGTCGTTACCTTCTGAGACAAATCGAGGCAAATGAATATGCAAACTGGCATCAATCCACCATCGAGTTCGCCTTATAGTGACCGCACCATACCACATTGATTTATGAGGCTTCTTTGGTTAGTCGTCGGGATGACAGTTGTGTCACTTGTCGTTTGGGGAATCGTCAGATTACGGGTTGCCGCGCTACGACGCGAGGGCATTTATCCTGCGGCTGGCCGGGCCACGATGGCAGACGTGGAGCGGTTGGTTCAAGCCGGTTATCGCGTTTGGGCCATTCGCTGTTACCGTGAGATTCACCATTGCGGTTTGGCGGACGCAAAAAGGGCAGTCGAGGACCTACACCTTGCAAGCTAACAATTCACTCCACCCGACACGCCGCCCGCGCTTGGGCTTCGGGAGGGCTGCCGGCTTTTTCGGGCGCTGGATTGGCTGCCAGCGCCCGTTCCCGGCGGCGGTTGGTTATGTTTGAACATCAACAGCAAAATGCCAGGCACGCATCGAAAATCCATTCTAGAATGCACCGATGCTGAAATTCGGGCTTTTTTGATCGCTTTCACGATCATTACGGGGTCGGTGTTCGTAGGGTCATTCGCCGGCAAGCAGCCAGGTTGGCTGCGCTGGCTGGAACGGCTTTTTTGTGCGGTATGTCTGGCTTGCGCCTGGTATCAGTCTCTGCGCGAACTGCGCCGGAGGAGGCGCGGCGGGGCACCGCAGGAATTCCGATGACTAAAACGCCAAACAATAGTTCGCCGCACACGAACCGCCGCCCGCATTTCGGTTTCGGGAGAAGGCTCTCTGGCTATTTCGGGCGCTGGATTCTCTGCCAGCGCCTGTTCCCGGCGGCGGGCAGTGATGATGTTGTCCTTGCAATTTCCGGACCGGCGGCTGTATATTACAGATGTCATCGTGAAGGCTTATGAAAACGTCCATGAATTTCCACCAACCTTATCGGCCAATCGGGTTGGCAA
>JBEKCX010000560.1:0-2511 GCA_050014655.1 Occallatibacter sp.
AATCAAAGGCACAGCATTAGAGAGATTGCCAAAGAGCGCGGTCACTCCCGAAAGACAGTCAAGAAAGCAATCAGTGATGCTTCTGTGCCTGATTATCATCTGACTAAAACCAGACCCAGCCCCGTCATGGACCCATTTAAGGATATTATTGGGAAGGTTGCTTTTGTTCAAATTAATTAGTGATAATCAGGCATTATTTGTTTGCTGCTAACTGTCTGTGCTGCTAGTTAATTGGGTTCTCTCGTGATCAAGTAAGAAATAGGCCCCCCGCTTGTAACTGAGCTTCTAAAGGACATTATCATATATACGAGGACATAACCGTCACCATTAGTACTTAGTTGTATTGTTGCGGAGGTTTGATTTGTTGTTATTAAATTCTCTCCCCATTTAATGTGAAAGGTATCAATATCTACACCAGGAACATTAGCAGGCTGCATGGTTGCTTGATCTATCCACGAGCTATTCCAGACATTGTAAGGTGCAGAACCATTATTACCCGTGAGAGTATTATAACCTGAGCCAGTATTATCATTACAATTAATGCCGTCCCAAAGGTAATGCAGGTTCCCACCGGAGTCAACGTAAGCTACATAGTCATTAGTGAGTCCCACATCTCCTTCGCCGACGAATGCGGTCATTTTGGCAACGTCGGAAGAACTGGTTTCATTGGGCAATTCACCGGGAACTATAAAACCACTCAGCGTTTCGTTGATTAAGTAAGGAGTGCCGCCAGGACCCTGGTTAGGAACAGATTCAAATTCATCATACAGATACAACTGGTGTCCTAGAGTCGAAGAATCGGAGTACACGATGACCAATGACCATCCAGCGTAAGCTGAATCACCTAAATCCGGCCACATAGATGGATAACAATACTGTTCACTTTCAGTGTTGCCAAAAACATTAGATACCGTATAAGTGCCATTGCCGTTGCCGGTAAGTAGTGAGTTGACTTTATTGCTATTCGCCTGCACAAATCCGGTAACATCTGCCTTACAAGCATAATAGTATCCATCCTGTACATAGTACGTCGATGTGTTGGTAGTTCCGGTATATGCCGTACTTAGAGTTAATGATGTACTACTATCTACACTTGCTACCTTGTACCACGAGCTAGTATTGCCAGGATCGTCATTGGCCGACCGAATATAATTACCTTGAATAACGCTACCCGTAGTTGTTGTAGTTGGGTTAGTTGTAAAACCGCTTCCTGTGACTGTAGTTGAGCCGTTTGTAAATGTAATCGAGGTGCCTCTTGCTGATGAGACCGGAGCTGACCATGCAACAAGAGGATTTAAACCACCTGTAGGTACTGTTTCGGATTGGGTTTGGTTAGAACTATTTGTTACACTGAAAGTGACATTAGGATCATAATGTGAAGTAATACCATCATCAGTTATAAGAATATCGTCCAAGCAAATATTGTAACTCCCTGAATACTTTATAGACATGTCAAAAGAGGAGCACAGATACTGGTTCAATGAGCCGTTAGACGTAATCTGTTCTTTGACCAACGTGGGTGTACTGGTAAGCGCCGGCATCGTTATAGGATTGTTGTTCGCGGCAAGATTACTGGCACTTGTGCCGAGATATAACTTTGGCGAACTTGTTCCCCCATTACTCGACCATTGTATCCAGGAAATGGTAGCTGATGTTATTTGATTGCTGCCGCTTGTATATGGCGTCAAACCGCCTAAATTAAGGGTATTAGCCAATGTTAAACTTAATGAGGAAGAACCCGTTCCTTGAAAATAGGCGTCATATTGTTGATTCGACTGGCCATTATTGGCAACCGTCCATGTTCCTGCAGTTGTCCAGTTGCTGGTTACAGCAACACCATTGATTGTAGTATTACTTAGTACTCCGCATTGATCCCAAAACAAGCCATTGGCATAATTCTGGACCCAGCCGGACCAATATAAGTAGGCTCCATCTACCTGGGCATCAGTGGGTATCGCAGTTCCAGTGCTGGCACTGCTGCTAGTAAGTAACATGTCACGATATCCCGGATCATTACAAGTAGTGCCGCTATAATCCGTTGGGAACATTGCTGATGAGCCTGTGGCATAGTAATCACCGGATATGGCAGCGGCCTGTATAGTTTGCGCCCCCGGAATATAGGTTTGCACTTCGGTATTGCCAGCATCAGCAGTGATCAAATCGACTTTTGTGCTGAAATCCCACGTATAAGGATAGGGGAAAGACGCATTGGGGTTAACCGTTACCCAAGTAAGACAAGTTGGGTATTGTTGGGCACCTGATGTTTCTGTGTATGCAAAATTAAATGATAACGAATTGCCGCCAGTTAAAGTGGTACCCGACGGAAACGACCAGATAACCGCTTGATTGCCCGCGCAGGGCACTACTTGCTCATTATATTGCGTGCCTGTTGGCAAAACTGTTGACAAATTACTGCTTGCAGTTGTATAAGCAAATCCTTGAGCCAACCACACACCGATGGAAGTTAGTGTTATGGAACTCGTACCACTGTAAGTAATTTGGACATCATAG
>JBEKCX010000561.1:0-2532 GCA_050014655.1 Occallatibacter sp.
ATCGGATCCAGCGCTGCGGCTTTGTGGGCCGGATAGAATCCAAAGAAAATTCCGATCACCGAACTGACCCCGAAGGCGAGGAGGATTGAACCGGTCGAGACAATGGCTTTGAAATCTGCCACGACCCCCAGCAGGTGGGATGCGCCCACGCCACAGAGCACGCCAATCAAACCGCCCAGCAAACTCAGCGTGACGGCCTCAATCAGGAATTGCAGCCGGATGTCTCCCGGTTGCGCGCCGACGGCGATGCGGATACCGATCTCGCGGGTACGTTCGGTGACGCTCACGAGCATGATGTTCATTATGCCGATGCCGCCAACAAAGAGCGAGATGCCGGCGACCGATCCGAGCAGCAGCGTGATGATTTTGGAGATGGAATTGACGGTGTCGGCAATTTCCTTCTGATTGAAGATGTTGAAATCGTCGTCGCGCCCGGCAGTCAAACGATGGCGCTGGCGCAACAGGCTGGTGATTTGCTGCTGGGCAATTTCCATCCGGTCCGCGCTCCCAATTTGGACATTGACGGAGCGCAAGTATTTGTCGCCGGTGACGCGTTTCATGGCGGTGGTGTAAGGGATAAGGATGCGATCGTCCTGGTTCTGTCCGCCCATGCCCGCGCCCTTGCTTTCGAGCAGGCCAATAATGACAAACGGGATGTTCTGGATGCGCACGCTCTGGCCGACGGGATTGAGGGGGCCGAACAATTCACTGGCTGTTTTTGAACCGATGACAGCCACCTTGGCGGCGCTCCGCACCTCGCGCTCCGTGAACATCGAGCCGGAGGCCAGTTTCCAATCGCGGATTTTCAAGTAGTCCGGCGATTCTCCCGCGACGGTGGTGGACCAGTTGCGTCCGTTGGCGATGGCCTGGGCGGTGGTGGAATCTTCGGGGCTGATGGCGACCACGTCGCTTATCTCGCGGCGGATGGCCTCGGCGTCGGGCAGGGTCAGGGCGCTGGCGCTGCCTAGGCCTGAATTGACGCCACCGGACTTGCGGCTACCGGCGAAAACGGAAAGCAGGTTTTGCCCAAGCGCGGCGACCTGGCTGGTAATGCGGGCCTGCGCGCCATTGCCCACGGCCACCATGGCCACGACGGAAGCCACACCGATGATGATGCCAAGGGCGGTGAGGACGGAGCGCATCTTGTTCCGGCGCAATGCGCGCAGGGCGATCACCGCCGTCTGCCAGGCGCGGGTGAACAAGTTTTGGATGAGGTTGAACATAGTCAGGCGAGTTTTGCTTTTTGCTCGGCTTCATCGAGCTTGGCGATTTCCTCCCGGGCTGAACGCCGGGCTTCATTGCGGGTGTCACTGATGACGCGGCCGTCGCGCATGACCACGATGCGTTTGCAGTAGGCGGCGATGTCCAGTTCGTGTGTCACCATGATGAGGGTGATGCCCGATTCATTGAGTTCCTGAAACAGCCCCATGATCTCGATGCTGGTGCGGGTGTCCAGATTGCCGGTCGGCTCGTCCGCGAGCACCAGTTCCGGGCGGTTGATCAGGGCGCGGGCGATGGCGATGCGTTGCTGCTGTCCGCCGGACAACTGGCTGGTATGGTGGCTCAGGCGGTCCCCAAGGCCCACTTGTTGGAGGGCCTGCAGCGCGCGCTGCCGGCGGTCGCGCAATGAAGTCAATGGGTGGCTGTAGAACATTGGCAACTCAACATTCTCCAGCGCGGACGTGCGGGCCAGGAGGTTGAAGCTCTGGAAGACGAAGCCGATTTTCTTGTTCCGCAATCGTGCCAGGTCCTTGCGGCCCAAACCGGCGACCGCAATGTCATCCAGCAGGTAACTGCCGCTGGTCGGCTGGTCGAGGCAGCCGAGCATATTCATCAGCGTGGACTTTCCCGAGCCGCTGGCGCCCATGATGGCCACGAAATCACCTCGATCTATGTCCAGGGTGATGCCGCGCACGGCCTTCACCTCGACTTCGCCGGTCTGGTAGGTCTTGGCGAGATCGCGGAGCTGGATGACGGGCTTGTTGCTGATGGCTGCGCTCATGGAGCTTGCGGGGGGGGAGGCGGCGGGTTGCCGAAACCGGTGGGGGCGACAGTGAGCGATGATGTTATGACCAGCCCGCCCTCTTTGAGGCCGTCAAGCACTTCCGTGGCGATGCCATCGGTGATGCCGACCTTTAAAATGACAGGCTTGAGCGTCAGAGAATTGCTGCCGGGCGAATAGACCATGCGCTCGTTGCGCGCCAGCTTGGCGGGCGGGGTTTGTTCGAATTTTGCATCGTCGGGCGGGGCGAACCGCAGTGCGGTGTTGGGGATTCTCAGGACGTTCTTGCGCTCCGCAACCGGGATGGACACGTCTGTCGTCATGCCGGGAAACAGTTTCTTTTCCGGGTTGTCCACCGAGATGAGCGTTTCGTAAGTGACAACATTTTGCGTGGTGGTCGGCGCCATGCGGACCTGGGTGACGATTCCGTGGAAAACGTCATCTGGAAAGGCGTCCACCGTGAAGTCCACCGGCTGGCCTTCCTTGACTTGGCCGATGTCGGCCTCGGAAATGGTGGCGCTGATGTTCAT
>JBEKCX010000562.1:0-4101 GCA_050014655.1 Occallatibacter sp.
TGAACGTCACGTTAGAGCCTGCAAGGACACTGACGTTGGTCGGGTAAATGCTGCCACCGTTGCTCGCCGAGCCGCTCACGCCATAAAACGTCGGCGCGTACGCAAAGGTGACGCCGACATTGTAATTCGTTTGAATGTCGGACAGCGTGAAGGCGTTGCCGCCTGCTTGTTCGGGTGTTCCGTTCAATAGCCATTGCTGGACGTTGTAGTTGATGTTAGTCGCGGCCGTAAAGGCCACGCTCCTTCCAGCGATCACTGTAATATTAGTGGGAAAGACGCTGCCACCGTTGCCCGCTGAGGCACTGACGGCGTACTGTATTGGAAGACTGGTGAATTGAAATGTTGCGAAGTTGCTCCCCCCAGAATTCGTGGTGACGAAACAGCCAATATAAGCGTTTGATGGCGATAGACCTATGAGCTGTACCATAAAATTCGTAGGCGAGCTTCCATCGCCGATGTCTGCGAAAGGTGTGTTTGAAACGGATTCGGTTACGGTATTGGTTACAAACACTGAGAAAACCGCATCCCCGCCATTCGGATTTAACAAGGCGTTAATTGATGCTGATGATGACGTGATATTCGTTATCGTAAGGCTCACAATACTTGGGGGCAACGGCAACGTTTGAAAGCTTTGCGTCGGTGACAGTGTTAAACCCCATAAATTCGACGCCACTACCTGCCAGGAAATGGTTGTCGCGGGAGGACAATTGCTGGCGATCCATGGACCGATAACCAGTTGGGCGTCGTCCGCAGAAATGTTTATCGTTGGCGAACTGTAAACGGCCGAACCGATGGTGTAATCGAACCAAGCAACGGTTGGTTGAGCATTGGGGACGACGGTTGCAGCGAATTGACCACTGCTTGGAGTCACGGGGCTAAAATTTTCTGCTTGGATCGCTGGCAGACTTCCAGCGGGCAAAGTTGTGAAATAAACTGGCTGTGTAGTGACTGTATCGTAGCCCTCTCCTGCCTGTGCCCAGATTACGTACGGCGTGGCAGAACTAAGAGGCGACGCGGTGGCCGGGCCAAAATAAATCGGACCGGTCTCACCATCTGTCGTGCTGAAGAGCTCGCCCAATAAATTCTCATTGGTATAGCCACCAACGGGCCCTCCATATACCGCAATGTTGCCGCAGCCAACACCGTTAGGGTAAATCCAAAAGGTGATGTTGGCGGAACTGCTGCCTATGGAACTAACCAAAAGTGGCCCGAAGGTAAAACCAGCGGCAATAATACCTGTTCCTGAAGCATCGATAATGTCCGTTCCACTGGTTGCGTCGCTGTTCACGGTTACGAGCCCGCCATAGGTCGTCGTGGCGGTCGGCGCAAATGTAACAGCGACATTTGTTGAGCCGCCAACCGGAATCGTTCCCGAGAAATTGCCCAAAAACCCGGCAGGGACACTGATGTTAGTCACAGTCAACAGTGTACTGCCACCATTGATTATCGTAAAAGTGTTGGTTGCGGTTGTGCTAACATCCTCATTGGCGAACGCCAGATTTCCGCTTAACGAAATGACGGTCGTTGCAGGACCAGGAGGTATTGTTCCATAAAAGAATTCGTCGCTGGCGTTTATCTGACTCGTTCCACATGCGCCAACAACGCGAACATCTACTGTACCTGTCCCCGCGGGCACGCCCACCACAATTTGCGTCGATGTGATGGGGATTTCTGTAACCGGTGAGGCGGGAGCATTGCCGAAGTAAACAGCCACAGCATTGCAGAACCCACTACCGGTAATGGTGATTTGGTCACCGAGCACGCCACTGGATTGACTTAACCCGGTGACCACCGGGGTTGGAATCCCTGCAGATTCGTTGGCAACGGTTTGCGACATTGAATGAGCTGCAACCAACATATTATAGAAATTCGCCGCGCGGCCGCCAAACGCTGGCCCCAATGCGAGATACTGCTGCAATTGTGATTGAATGACCTCATTGTTTTCCTCCTGGGCGCCTAAGCCACACCATATACTTTCAAATGAGCTTATTACCTCAATGTCTGCCGCAAGCGCAGGTCCATTGTCGAGGTTTGCAAATCCATTGTTGCCCGTCATTTCACCGCTTACCGTAGTGAGTTCAGGGAAAAGGTCTTGGTCAAGGGAGTTCTGGAGAAACACCATATCTTGCAGAACATCCGATTGTGGTAACAGATAATTCTGGATTATAGTCGCTGTCGCCGCGCCAGCTGCCAAGGCAGTGATTCCATCTTGTAAAAATGTGCCAGCATCAGAAACCGCTGCTTGCGTGGAGCTGGCGGTGAGATCAGAAGTGGCATAAGCCTGGTAAACATCGTATGCCCCTAAACCCGTGGCAGTAGCTCCTCTTATTGCTAACCCGGTTCCAAAGTTCTGAAAGAAATCAGTGAGGTATTGCTGCGCGCTGGGATGTAAATTATCACCAGGATAAGCCGCCGCATAAAGAGAAGCCTCGAATAGGGGAAGGTTGCTTGGATCGAGATTGGCCAGACCGGCAATCAATTCAGCGCTTGTGTAATTCTGACGAGTTACAATATTATATTGCTCTAGGACGGCGAGGATGCCGGGAGCCGTAGATGCCTGCAATGTTTGGATACCACTAACGATATCTGGAAACAGAGATATTAGACTGTTGATCTGTTCAGCAGCAACCGGATCTTCGAGCGCCGTGGCTAGGTCATCAGCAATCGTTTGAATAACATTGTTAACATCAACCAGATATGTGAGATCGATCCCCAATTCTTGTTTCCACTCATTTTGATAGACTTGTTGAAAATTGTTTTGGTCAGAACTCATTGCGGATTGTCCCCCAAATTGGAAATACCAATAATCCATCGCGGCCCATATTAAAGCCTCGTAAAGAACATTTGTGAACTCGGCTGAATTTGACGCAAGAAAAGTGCCTGGGCCGTCCTGGGGCACCCCGTTTGCGGAGACAACTTGTTCAACCACCGCGCCAACAGGTGCATTTTCAGGAAAATTCAAAGCGGTGTAGAGATATGCGAGTGGATTTCCGCTGTACGCACTGCCGTTGATCCCTATGAAATGCAGAAGCACTTCCTGATTTTGGTAGTTTCCGTAGAGGTAAAATGAGGTCGCACCGCAGGGTGGAGTTTGGGCTTGACACTCCCGCCCTGATAACGTGTAGAATGTTATGGCTGCGATTAAAAAAACAATTGTGAGTTTCATGGAGTTCTTCCTTCCTGCATCGCTTGCTGCATTCAATATTTCAGATGTTCCTTCATGCGAGTTCGCTCCTCATTCATTTGCTCGGGCCGGGCTGTTTTGTGTTCATTGGTCAATATCAATACGGTGCAGGCCAGGAAGTCTTGCAGTGTATTCTGCAGCTTTGGACCTCTGTGTCACGCTGACCGGTGACGCCAGCGGGTTCTTCCAATTATCCGACATGGCGTAAATGGGGATAAAAGTCCGCCAAAACTCTTTAATTCCGCACGCGCCAGCACATGGCCTGCCTCGCGGAAACCTTTTCAAGTAGTTGTCAGCCGGGCAGTTCCAACGCCGCGCCTGCCACGCAAACGCCCCTTGCGGATACAGCCCGTGCGCCAGCTTTGAAACCTCAGCCTTATCGAATCGACCGGCCTGAAAGTCTAATTTCATCTTAAATTCCGACTGCCGCGCTCATTTCCCCACGCCAAAACAACGACTTAAAAGATCATGCACACCCTTCCGTAGGGCAACCCAAAATTTTGAACGAAACCCAGTTCTCTGCCTCTCCATTTCTTGGCATAAATTAACCCTATTTTTACGATCCAGCGCACGGGTGCCGAGGTCGGGCTTGCTGGGGCTGTCGAAGGGAAGAGATTTCCAATCCGCTGGACGCTTTTTCTGCGCCAAGGGACACCCCCGAGTTGGTTTCGCGAAAAGGGGAATGCTGGCCTGAACAAAGGCCGCCGCCGCGAGTTTGCTGGCAAACCAAAAGGCATGAACAAGCAAACGCGGAAAACAGAACTTCTCGACGACGGATTTATGACCGCTCCGGGGTATCCGTTTTCGGCCCGCGACATCTTCGGCGATTTGCGCTCCAGGCTTGCCGCGGAGCACCGGCGCCCGATGAGCTTCGAGCGATTGGCCAAAATGCTCGGCCGGTCCAAAAGCACCACTTA
>JBEKCX010000563.1:0-3803 GCA_050014655.1 Occallatibacter sp.
ATAAATAAGAAGCTGAGCTTTAAATAGAGAAATAGGATCGTAGCCCTCGGCTCCTTGGGGTAAGGGAGAATATTTATCTTTTACCAGGGGATGAATAAAAGACCAATTAATATGGTCGAAAACGACTTTAGTCGGATCGTTGGGCTTAAGTTTAAGAGCAGTCTCATAGGTCACAAAGGTAAGCTGATTAGTTGTTCTCATAGGATTAACCTCCTGCTAAGCTAATTTTAACAAATAGCTGGGGGTAAAGGAATATAAATGAGGCCGAAATGCCCTAAATTTGAAGCCAATTTTTGGGCTTTTCAAATTTAAACGGCCTCATTATAGTAGGGCACTGGCTTTTAACTGTTTTCAGTTTACCTATGTTAGCACAAAATCTCTGGTAAAATGCCGACAATTCATTTACATTTTACCGACAAATCACCGATAATTTACTGACAACTTGAAATTCCCGTAAATCTTAAATAAACCAAAGAAATTGGTAACCGGTTTTCCTTACTAAGTTGTAGTCGAAAAAAGAGGGCATGAATCTCGAAGTACAATGAGTTATTTTAATGAGAACGGACATGTCTGAGAGGAAATGGGGGATTGTTTTACCAAGACGTCTCTAAGAAAGTTCTTTAAAACGATACCCTACACCACTAATAGTTAGGATGTATTTAGGATTCCCCGGGTCGACCTCGATTTTTGTTCTAAGTCGTTTCAAAGTAGCTTGAACCAATTCCTTTGCGTTCCCATATTCTTTACCCCAAACAGCATCAAGTAGTTGTTGATATTCCAGGACTATTCCGGCGTTGAGAACAAGTTCCCGAAGCAAATCATATTCTTTCGGCGTTAGGTCGACTTCTACACCTTTCAAAGTGATGTGTCGTTTAGCAAGATTAATCATCAATTGCCCGTCGTTAAATTCAACTTTATCAATAACACGGGGCATTTTTTGCCTACGCCGGAGCACTGCTTCGACCCGCGCTGTCATTTCTGCTATTTCGAAAGGTTTGGTTATGTAGTCATCTGCCCCAAGCTCAAGTGACTCGACCTTATCAACGGTATCCGTCCTGGCGCTAAGCATGATAACGGGTATATCTGAATTTTTGCGAAGCTGCCGCAAAACCTGGAAGCCACTCATGACAGGCATTGCAATGTCGAGAACCACCAAGTCCGGCGATTTTGTTTCTATCATACTTAGAGCTTCACGCCCATCAGCCGCCTCCAGAGTATGATACCCGTTTGCTTGCAAAGCTTCCTGCAACAAATTCCTTATGTCTTCAATGTCATCAACTACCAATATCTTCTCATACATGAATATTCTTCCAATCGTTCTCCGGTCTTTTGATTATACTCAAGAATCCTGCGCCGGTACCGCCACAAAAAACGTTGACCCTTTCTTTAACTCGCTTTCCAACCAGATTTCCCCTCCCATGGCTTTGGTCCATTCTTTGGCAATATATAAACCCAATCCGCTCCCTTTGATATTTCTGGTCTCCGGCCTTTGGATGCGATGAAACGTCGTGAACAGCAAGTCTCGGTCCTCGGGTCCGATTCCAATTCCCTCATCAATAACACTTACTACTACGCGGTGATTGTGACGTTCATGACGCGCGGAAAGTTTAATAGTCCCGCCATCTGGACTATACTTGACCGCATTACTCAACAAGTTCCCTATGACTTCTCCAAACTTATCTCGGTCCACCAGAATAGTTGGCAAGCTAGGCTCGATGTCAATCACAAATTTATGCTTGCTGGTACTTTCCTGTGCCATCACGATTCTGTCTTCAAAAATGTCAGACAACTTCACTTTCTCTAATCTCATTACGACCTTGCCGGATTGAATACGGGTGACGTTTAAAAGGTCATCTACCAGGAAGGTAAGTTTCTGGCTATTATCATGAATGCGTTTTAGCCACTGTTTTCGAGTCGCTTCCGGAGGATCTTTGTTAATTAATAGTTCAGTGTAACCTAAAACAGACGTCAAGGGAGTGCGTAACTCATGAGACACAACAGAAACAAAAGTGTCCCGTGAGCTGACATCATGTGCCAGAATTGCGCTATATAAAGATACGCTAGCTACCGAGGCAATACCTTCCAGAAGAAATAAGTCATTTGACGAAAAATCTTGTCTTGAGTTCTTTGGAGAAAGGCAGAGAATCCCGATTTCCTTTCCTCCAGCCACGAGCGGAATCAAGTACGATAGATTAACATCCACATTCATTGCTGAATTGGGGAACTCAATCCTGCGATCACGCTTAGACAATAAAGATAGCAATCTTTTCTAATTGTTAGTATCGACAAACATGCCCATTGATGCACTGATTTCAAAAGCCCCGTTTGAATTCTTTAGATATAGACAGCCTCCGGCTAAATTCAAAGCTTGGACCGTGGCGCCGACGATAAAGCGCGACACATCTGAAAAATCTTTAGCGGAATTCAATAAATTATTAAGAGTCTTAATAATTTGCCGATAATCGTACCTGTCTTTATAGAGATATTTGTCTACCACGAACTCGATCCCATTTTTTACCGGACCGAAGAGCGCAGTGGCAATGCCACCCAAAACCAAGCTGATGACGATTTCTTGAGGTCTTCCCAAGCTCTTTTGAAATGCAATCGTAGTAAGAATACCCGCAGAAACAATGGCTGCCATTATCAATGTGATCAAGCCATAAATTACACTTCTTCTGATTACCAGGTCGATGTCCATTAGTTTCTGATTAATAATGGAATATCCCAATGCAATTGGTATGAAAACGATGAACAGAACGCCAAATCCACCGGGTGCGATTGTTTTTCCCTGCGCCCAGATAGCCTGAGGAAGAACGATAAGAATCAATATAGGTATTAAAGCGGCAAGGCAACCGAGTAACACAATTTTCATTTGTTGCCTTGTTCTGATGGAAACCACTCTAACATAGTTGAAGACCGAGACGCCAATTGCCGCTGTGAACCCCACCGCGTATTCGAATAATCTCAAAGATCGGTACCACATCACTGGTTGTCCATTGGAATAACCTATTATTGGGAAAAGCGCAAGGGTTACCAATGCCGGCAGGTAAATTAGATATACTCGGGGATTTCCGCGCAACCAGTTTCTCTCCTCGGGAAGAATGAGAAAAAGATGCACAAGAAGCCATGGACCTATTAGAGTAGCAGCTATCTCAAAATAGGTTGCCGGGGTAATTTCACGTGATCCAGCCAGATTTGCGCTTAAGACTAATCCTAATGCGAGACTACACAGGAATAACAGATTTGCCGCCGCATCCTTAGGTTTCTTGAAGAATACGTAATATCCCACAATCCAAAATATGAGGCTGACGAAAAACTGGGTTGACAATTCGATGATTGATGCTGCAGATTGCGAACCACCCGCGACTGAAACTGTTGTGTAGTGTCCTTGAGCATCAATAACGGTCAACTGGTTAATTAGTGTATCCCAAACCGTGCCGGCTTTATCGTATTTCTCTAGGAATATTTGTGCGGACTGGCCATTGATTTCTATTGGTTTGTCTCCGACGGTTATGCCATATGATTTGGCGAGCCCTGCGTCATCAATTTCGTCGACAACCCAACCCTGTGGGCTTTTAGAAAGTATAACCCCAATATAAGCGCTTTTCGCGCTTAAAACAAAGAAAGTGAGCGATGCGGCCAAAATGCATAAGCCAAATAAGAAGAGAAGAAGCCATTTTATTCCCTTATTTTTAAGTTGATTCATTTGAACTCCATCAGAACCAGCTGAGAAACTTATTCAATGTTTAGTATTAAAACCAGTCCTTCTGATCCATCACTTGTTCGCCGCTTGCAGAGCTTAA
>JBEKCX010000564.1:0-3370 GCA_050014655.1 Occallatibacter sp.
GTCATTTGACTGCGTTGTAGGGAAGAAATTGAATGTGTAAATCTTATCGAACTTGGTGTCAACACGGTTGATCCGGCCCACTCTCTGCATCATACGAGTGGGATTCCAGGGAATGTCATAGTTGACAACCACATTGGACCGGTGAAGGTTGACCCCTTCGGAAAGGACCTCCGTTGTTACTAGAATCCGATAATCATTCCGAGGGTGCTTGGAGCGAGCGTCAAAATTGGCTGTAACCTCTTCGCGTATTGGCGCTCCGGATGCCCCCGAATAAGTGAGCACCTGGCCCGGGAATTCTTTATTGATGTTTTCAGCAATGTATTCCGCAGTCTCACGAGATTCAGTAAAAACAATGAGCTTGCTCTTTTTAAAAGTCTGGTTTGTCTTGAGGAGTTCTATAAAATCCAACAGCTTGGGGTCACGTTTGAGAGAAGTCCACATTTGAGATATTTCGAGAAGAACATTTAGGTCGGCCTCAAGCAGACCACGATAATTTGGATCGAAGTCAGTAGATTTATACATCTTTGCCTTATCTTCATCCAATAATCGCTGCACCGCTTGATCGTCATCATCGTCCAACAGCTCAAACAATTTGGTCGAGTATTTTTTGCTAACGTAAATATTGCCTTTATCGAACTCCCGAAGAAATTCAGCGTATGATTTTACAAAGCGGTCGATGGTTTGCTTAAATGCGAAGAAGCTACTTTCAAGCCTCTTAACCAGGAGGATTTTCATGAACTTTCTCATGTTCTTCTGAGCAAGGTCTTCGGCTTGTGTAACGGGGCCTCGGTAAAACAACATAGGTGTATAACGAGCATAATGGAAGTGCCGAGTTATTAAGTCTATGGTGCGGGAAAATATCTTATCTTCATTTTCATTTAGCTGGTAGAGGATGGGTTCGGGATCCGCTACATCAGGAAACTTTAGTTTTTGTCGCTCCAAATCCTTTGCGAAATACCTTACGATCTCTGCACGTGTACGGCGTACCATCAGATACTTCAAGACGCTCTCCCGGATTAGCTCCGAATTACTTTTTACGGTCTCGATATATTCTTGGTAATCCTGCTGCCGGTCCAGATTGGCTAGTTTCTTTTCCAGGCTATTAAAGAAACTTTCTAGATTGGGTACATTGGGTATAGTGCTTTTCTTGGCTTTCTGGAACAGTTTGATTTGGCTGAGAATATCCCTCGGTGAGTTATTTAATGGTGTAGCACTAACCAAGATAACACGTTTGCCACGGCAAATCTGGGCAAGCTTCTCGTAGGTGATGTTCATTTCAGAGCGGAACCTATGAGCTTCGTCTATGAAAACGTTCTTGTAGTTACCCAAGTCCTCACTGACCAAGTCATCGAGTTTGCCTATCGAAACAAATCTAGTACCCGGCACACGAAAATCAAAGAAAACGTTTGGCCATGAACCAGGAACATCTTCATTCAAGAGGCCGGGTGGTGCGATTACCAAGTTTCGCCCATCAAGCTGGTTGGCTAGCATTGCGGAGATATAAGTCTTCCCAAGACCAACCACATCAGAGATGAAAACTCCCCCGTATTCATCGAGTTTGCTTTTGGCGTCTTTTACGGCTTCTGACTGGTATTCTAAATCTAGGAAATCTTCCGGTAGGTAGGCTTTCTCTATACTCTGCTTATCAAGATTAATTTTTTCTTTGAAGTATTCGTAAAGAAATTTCAGATATAGTTCGTATGGATCGACTTTACCAAGCCATGTTCGTTTTGTGATGGTCTCAACGTATTTGTCACTGACATCTACAGCATTACTCCAGAGTTCATTGAATTTGGCTAGGGCAAATTCGTAGTCCGACCTATTCTTCAGTTCCACATTAAATTCCAGATTCTCCGATAGACCAGCTTGGGTAAGATTACTTGAACCGGTAATGACCCGACCCACGTCCTTATCATCTTTGGAAAAGGTCATGATGTACAACTTAGCGTGGATATTGCCGGCCGGATAAGCTTTGATCTCAACCTTACCGCTCTGAATCCATTCTACAAGCCCATTCGCTCCCTCTTCTACGTTGGAATTGTCTTCAGAAAGCTCCATTTCATGAGCAACTGTTTCACCAAGTTGCAGCCTGGCTTCTGCATGAGAGAATTCGAATAGGTCCAACTGTTGATTAGATTCTTGAATTACATCCAGAGTATTTCTATTGGTACCTATCCCGATAAGGATCCGGATTTTCTCGGTGCTCTGTAAAGATTTGAGTAAAGTATAGAATCCACTAGTGTAAAAATAACCAACTAAGACATCGAAGAATCTCGTATCGGAAAGCAATATTTTGAATCGCTCTTTAAGCTTGTTCTCGCCTTCATTAGTTATAAAAGTCGTATCTGTGCTCATCCACTAATCTCCAGTCTTCATCATCAGGATTGCAACAACCTGTCCACAACCAAGAGATTTTGGTTATGCCAATTTTATCACTCTCAATAGATTATGACAAGTCAGTCATCATTCGGCGCAATACTTTTACGGGGAGGGAATTGTAATCCAGTTAAATACGGAATCAATAATATTTTGACAAGGGCTATTGAGATTTATTGACAAAAATCGTTTTGTGCATTATTCTGTAATTAATAGGTTAAGCCATAAACTATAAAATCGGAGAAATATCATGCCCAGTGGGAGACCGAAAGGAAGTAGAAGTAAAGTCACTACTGGTTACAAATCCCGCACAAGTAAAATTAAACGAGAATATGGTAAAGATATCTTTAAGAAATGGGGTAAAAAGGGTGGAAATCCAATCTTAATGAAGGATAAACGCAAACGTAATAAAAAAGCATGATAAGACAGCTATATAAAGTTAAACCATCACTAAGAGGACTTATAATAAAAAATATTAGGGGGCTAGTATGCCTATTCCTAAAAAGTGGAGCAGGGTTTCTAAGAACAAAATCAATGGAATCCCAAAAGGAGAACGAGGTGCGTATGAATTAGCCAATAGGGAGAAACGCACAATATACCAAGGCGGTAGTGATAGCTCCAATGTTGGTGTGCGCAGTAGACTAAAATCGCACATAAAAAGACTTCCCACAGCTAAATATTACAGATATGAGACTGCCGGTATCTTTGATAACGGTATTAGTATGGAAGCCTCCCATAGTAAAAAGTTTCAGGAAAAACACGGTAGAAAACCACGGTATACTCAGCGTTCACCCCGTAAGAAGTCATTCTTTGATCTTTAACCGCGTTTTATAAAATTCACTATCAATTACTTTGGTATATTAAAGTTACTTAAAAGAATGACGACTGCACAGCCTCAGTTTTCAATTCTTCGGCGTTCTCTTCTACCCCTCGTCGTTCCTCCTGGCGCAATCCGCGTTTTTTCTCTTTGCGGTTTTTCACCCGCTGCTGGTAT
>JBEKCX010000565.1:0-2555 GCA_050014655.1 Occallatibacter sp.
AGGCCGCGCGTGTATGGCAGGGTGGCCTTGTGCTCGGGCGTCTCCTTGGCGCTCCACTTGTTGTACTCGTTGCCCTGGATTCCCTCGCGCGTGATCTGGTTGGGCCAGGTGCGCTCCAGGCCGGTGGGCTTGAATGCGCCGTGAAAGTCGATCAGCAGGTGGTTCTGCGCGGCGGTGCGGGCGACGTCTTCGTACCACTTGACGGCCCACTGATCGTCGCGATCGATGAAGTCGATCTTCAGCCCGGCAATGCCCCACTTCGCGTACATGGGGAAGTCGCGGGTGTAGACGGCGCTGTCGATGAAGTCGTTGAAGTGGAACCAGAGCCATACGCGCACGCCGCGTTCTTTGGCGAAGGAGACCAGATCGGGCACGATGGATTTGTCGCCAATCTCCGACAGCTGATACGGCCAGTCCATGTCTGCGGCGAGCTGAATGTACTGCTTGAGCGAGTCGAGGTTGTTCTGCCCGGTGGCCGACCACCATGTTCCCCACGAGGCCATGCCCGGCTTGATCCACCTGGTGTCGGCGAGCTGGCTGGGCGTGGCCAGGTTCTCCACCAGATCGCTCTCGACCAACTGGTAGGGCTTGCGCGCAATGATAAACGTCCGCCATGGTGAGTTGTGCGGCGTGGTGGCGACGACCAGTCCCTTCTGCACAGCGCCGATGGGCGCAGCCGCTGTATTCACAGCGGCCCCGTTGGTCGCCGCCGGAGAGCGCGACGGCCACGGCTGTGCGGGGATGGGCGGAGCAAGTTGTATCTGCAGCGTGGTCACGTCGCCTGCCTTGGGAACCAGCCACATCCCCGACCAATCGAGCAGATCGGACTCGGTGATGGCGACGTAGGCCGCAGGCGTCTGCACCAGTACGGGCAGGCCGTACTTGAAGGCGGGATTCAGGGTTGAGATTCTTGCGGGCGCGAATCGCCACTCCTGCGATCCGATGAATCCGCCCTCCGGCCGGTTGGGGCCATCGTTGTTGTTCCAGCCCGCCCATAGCCGCTCGTCTCCGGGAAAGGTGAACTCCGTGGTATCGCGCGTCACGGTGAAGGAGTCCATGCCGGGCTGCTTCGGCAGCGTGATGCGGAAGGCAACGCCATCGTTGTAGGCGCGCGCCACCACGCCAAAGGTGAGGTTGCCGTCGCGCAGGGTCAGCGTCAGTTCGTTGAAGTGATCGCGCACATCGCGATTCTTGCCGAATTCGTTTTGCCAGTGCGTGTCGACTGATCGGCGCGCCACGCGCTCGACCACTGGCCGCCCGCCGAGGCTCACATCATTGGCCAGCTCCAGGCCGAGCCGCGAGCGCAGCAGCACCGGCTTGCCGTTCACCGTGATGCTGTATCCCAGCGGAGCATTGCTGTGCAGGGTGAGAACGATAGTGCCGTCGGGCGAAGCGACGCTCGTCGCCGCAGCGGCGGATGCCGTCGAGCAAGAGAACAGAACAACTGCGATAAGAGAGCTGAGGTTCGAGCAGATGCGACGGAGGTTCATGGACTGTTCTCCTGGAAATTTGGCGGACGCCAGACCGCGAAGGCGAAGTGACCTCCGGGTTGCACGAACCACTATAAGCCCGGCGGCGCGGTGCGTTGCTGGAAAGATTGTTGGTTCGGCTTGCACCGAAGGGCGAAGTACTGTATTCTAATTGGCAAGAGAAGTACTGCTTCGCACCTCGGCATGATTGGGTGGTTCGGTCCGGATGGTTGAGTGACCGCGATCTGCCTGCTAAGGGACGACGAAGCGCAGTCCAAGTGTTTGACCGGTCGCTGGCCTGGAAACAGTGCAGACCGGATTCCAAACCCAAGCTACTGCATACGAATGGAAGTTCAGGAGAAACTGCGCCTGAACAGAGACAGATGGAGCTGAGTGCTCCGCGCCCGCGTGCCGGGCGTCTGGATCTTTTGATCTTTGCGCTGTGTGAACAGATATGGAAGCCGGCGCTCCGGTTGCATTGGGGCGGATGGATTGCCGGTTTGGCGAGTTGGAACGGCCATGAATTCCACAGAAAATCATGATTCGGCTTGACATGCGCCCGGGGTTTGGATAACCTTGAAAGGTTAGCGCAAAACGTCACTCGCTACTGAGTGACCCTCGATAATCCGCCATTGAGCGGAAAAGTCCGGCACCGATCCAGAGTAGAATGTGGGATTTAGCCAGGTAAGAGAACCAAATCGAGGGTTGGCCTTCGGGCAACAGCAAGCCTTAGACGATCGACACAGCGCCATCAAGTTCGAGGACACGTCCCGACTTCGGTTGGGGTCGTCCTTGATCCAAAGCTGCCCGCTCAGGCGGATGCAGTCCGGATCTTTGACAACATAGTTGAACGTGCCAGTCGTGAGATGATGCAGAATTTGGTTTAGTCATTCTCACTAGATATAAACCTCCAGCTCTTTCGAGCAGCTGGGGGCGTCCGATCCATCCCGACCCCTGTCGTGGATGGCGGACAAACCAAGATTAAACGAGAGTTTGATCCTGGCTCAGAATCAACGCTGGCGGCGTGCCTAACACATGCAAGTCGCACGAGAAAGTGGAGCAATCCATGAGTAAAGTGGCGCACGG
>JBEKCX010000566.1:0-6181 GCA_050014655.1 Occallatibacter sp.
ACAACTCCAGCACGGCGATGGCATTCAAGCCTCCCTGCGAGGAGCCGTTGGTGTCCGTGCCGTCATCGGTTGCAGCCAGCGCATTGGGCGGCAGCACCCGTCCGCCTCGGGCGCGACCACCGCCCCGTAGGCCCGCAACAGCGCTCGGCGCCAGCGCCGGATTCTTCGTCACGTAGTAGGCATAAGCCACCAGCTTGCCCTGGCTGATGCCCGCGCCGGAGTTGGCGCAGAAATCCGCCCACAGCTTCTGCCATGCCGGGTCGTCGATGCTCATGTTCAGTTCGAACATTACTTCAGCTCCACCCATGATGGTGGCAAGGTTATAACTGCCCAGAGTGCTGTCTCGCGCAGTCAGCTTGCCCGTCGCGGGGTCGAAGCCCATCAACATATTCTTGCCGGTGCGGAATCCGTGCGGCATGGCCTCCATCGACTTCATGCCGGCAACGATCTTGTCGCGCCATTGGGTGTTGCCGGTGCGCTCCCACTCCGTCATCCAGTTGCCGGCCAGCGCCAGCCAGTCTGGGCCCGATCGCACCCGTGTCACATACTTTTCATCGCCCGCGCGCGGCGGGTCGGCCTCGCGCATGGGGTCATACGCAATGACGGATTTGTCCGCCTGCAACGCCTCGTGCATCACGTCGCCGGTGCGCTCGTCGCCGGTCAGGTAGTAGTAGAACCGCCGGAACGCGGCCTGCCCGATGCGCGCTTCCTTGGCCCCGTCGCCCCAGTGCGAGACGCCGTGCCGCGTGCCCAGCCCTGCCATCGGGCCAAAGTGATAGCTGTCCACTTCGCCGGTGTGGCGCGTCATGGCCTCGGCCAGGCGGAAGATGTCCGCGCGTCCCGAGCGCAGGTACGAGTACCAAAGCCAACTGTCGGTGCCCAGCTCGGAGTTGTCCCACGCCATGCCGCCCAGGTCGTATCGCCACACGTGGCGCGCGTTGTCGAACGAGTGCATCACATCGCCATAGTTCCAGAACCCATACCAGTTCCGCTCGTCCACCTGAGCCAGATAGAGGCTAAGCGTGGCATCGAGGCCGCTCTCAATGGCAGCCTTGAACGGCGTCGACGTGTCCTTCACGCTCCACAGGCCGAACGCGCGCACATCGTGGTAATACTGCGGCGAAGCGACCAGCATGGGGGGTGCGCTGCCGGCCTTCGCCATGGAGGCGCTGCTGGCCTTGACGGGCATGCCGCCGGTTGGCCACAGGGTAAGTTCACTGGTGCGTGCAATGCCATAGGGCGTGCTATTACCCTTCTGCACGTCCTCGTACGATGCATCGAGGTCATGCGCCCGTATGTCGTAGTGGCGCAGGTCCATCGCCGTGGCCCCCGGCGACCACAGCCACGCGGTAAGCTGCGCGGCGGTACTGGAGGCATTTTGCACCAGCAACTCGGCGGGGTAGGACTGCCAGAAGTTTTTCACGCTTACGCCCAGCCCACCGCTCACGTCGCCCACAAACGCGTGACCCGAGGCGCGCGTGCCTGCCGCGGAAAATAGCCATGTGCTCTGCGGGTTGGTGCGCTTCTGGATGGTGAAGCCGCCGGGGTTGAGCTGCACCAGCTTGAAGTCGTCCCACACCGCCCAGTTGCTCACCATATTGCGGCCCTGCTGGTTCATCTCCGCGCGGTTGGGCACGCGCTGGCCCTCCAGTTGCGTGGGGTATACATCCTTGCCGCTGGCGTCGGTGACGATGCGCGTCCCGCCCGAGCGCCCGATCAGCGGCTGGATCGGCTCCGACCACAGGCCGTCGTCAACCCCGGAGAACCGCACATGGCGGTTCTGGATCTCCTCGCGCATGGGCACGGCAAACGTAACCCCCAGGCCGTGAATGAAGTCCTTCTCCTGGTCGCCATCGAAGAAGATCGTATGCACCATCCGCACCGATCTCTCGCCGGAGTAGAAGTACAGGCGCACATTAAAGGGCAGCCACTCGCGGCCCGACGTCGCACCCTTATGCACGCCCTCGAACTTCACCACCGCGCGCACCGGGCCAGTCTGCTCTACGGTCACCTTCTTGACCAGGCTGACAAATTTCTCGCGCGGACGCACCTCGCCGGGGTCGCCCTCCGGGCCGTTCTGCAAGATGCAGACAAGCTGCCCCGCGCCAACAACGGCCCGGCCCTCGACCGTCATCGAGTCCACCAGGTTCACGCCGCCGGTGAGCGGGATTGAGCATTGCAGCGCGCCGGTATCGACGACGGCCGACTTGCCGTTGTTCGTGACCTTCAACGTGCCAGAGGCCGCGGACGACCCCGTGGACAATGTAACTGGACCCGCCAGCCCGGCGGGCACAACCGTGGCAAAGCCACTCCATTTGATGGAGCCGTCCGGCCAGTAGGCCAGCGGCCAGCTCTGCACAGGCAGCTCCTTGCCCCCCGCGCTAAGGCTGAACCCGGCTCCGCGTGCGACCGCGCCTTGCAGCCAGGGAACTCCCCAACTGACTCCACCGGACACCACAGGCGGCTCTGCTCCAAGCCAGGAGAGTGCAATCCTTTGCGGTGCGGCGGCCGGTCTGCGAGCCTGAGCGGCGGCCAGCAGGTTGCCATCGGCGAGCGTGCTGGTGGTCATTGCGGCGCCGGCCAGCGCTGCATCCTTTAGGAATTCCCGGCGAGTTGTTTGCACCACAGACATTCTCCTTATCGCGTTCCGACGAGCCTGGTCTTGATCGCCCATTATGAGCTTCCAAGGCCGGGGTTGTGAAGCTGCGCGCATTGCAGCGGTTCCCTATAAGCCTTAGGGCCGGTTCTGGGATGTCCAGACGCCCTCCCCGGCGGCGATCGACATCGCCTCTCAAGAATCCCTCCAGATGCATCGGTCTCGGTGGTAAGCTGGCGCTGTCCAAAACGCGCTGTATTTGACGTTTGCAGAGTGCTCTTTGGGCAGGAGATGATCGTATGTCGCAGAAGAAAGAAGGCGCAGGGGCGTCGATCACCAGGCGCCAGATGCTTGCGCAGGCCGCCAAGGGTGCGGCCCTGGCCTCGCTGGTTCCGGTCAATACATCACAGACGCTGCTTGCGCAGACCACTTCGTCGCCGGGTGCTCCGGGTACGAAGCCCGGCCACCAGACTATAAAACTCATCACGCTGGAGACCGACAAGCTCAAGCTCTCCGTGGACCCCGCGAACTGCCGCTGGTCGGCCCAGCTCAAGGGAAGCGAGATGCAGCTCAATAATGTGTATTTCCTTCCCGGCGACGACCCCACGGGATGGACCGTGACCAGCTCGGTGAATCGCAACGACAGCAGCAATCTGGGATCGTTCGAGACCGTGATCCTGCATGGGACGAAGCATGGGCAGTTGGATTTCGAGTACCGTATCTCCGCCAGCAAGGCCGGCAATGACATCCTTGTAAGCCTTGGCCGCACAAACCATACCGGCAAGCCGGTCGACCTGCAGGAGATGGATTACTTTGTCTCCTCTGACGCGCGGGTCGGTGGCACCACCGACAAATGGGTCAGCCTGGGCACGCACTCGCGCAATCGCGACTACTACGAGCTGCTGCCGGTGGAGACCCTTATTACGCCCAAGTTGTACGCGGTGAACCACGTGGTAAACGATCCGGTTACAGGCAATACCTTGCTGATGGGGCATGTCACAACACAGAAGGGCGCATCGCGCTTCGAGGTCTCGGAGGGCTGGCAAGGCAAGACGGTGGATCGGATGCAGGTCCGCGGGAGCTGTAGCTACAAGATCACGATGCCTGTGGGAGCGAGCTTCGCCGGCGAGAAGCTGCTGCTCCTCTTCAGCAACAATGGACAGCTCGCCATGGAGCATCAGGCAGACCTTATCGCCATCGCACACGACATCCGGCTAAAGCAGCGGCGGCCCATCAACCTCGACGACCGCGAGTTGGTGGCCAACAACTACAGCCGCTTTCACGGGTGGATGTCGGGCGGAAGCAATGCCCATGCCGAGATGTTCTTTCAGGACCACGGCCTGGGCGACTTCTACTGGGGCATGGGCGGACCAGGCGCGCAGGGCACATTCGGCATCTATGGTTCAGGCGGAGGAACGCAGGGACGGCCCGCGCGCATCAACTACCCCGCCGAGTGCTATCTGCCGGTGCACACGCCCAAGTACGATGGCGAACGCGTCATCGACTTCTCCAACCCGCTCACCGTCAAGCTGGAGCGCGAGCGCGCCTTTGCCTGGGCCTCCGACCACCCCGACCAGACCGGCCGCGCCGAGATGGACTTTGCCGACTGGTGGGACAAGTGGCCGGGCCAGCACGACCCGTACATGAGCGCGATGGAGACCTATCGAGCAGGCGGGTTGCCCTGGCGCGAGGCCATCGATCAGAAAGCCCCGCGCAGGGTCGTCCGCTCCAATATGCAGCCCGTCGACCACTCCTACGGCATCGTCGACATCTGCCGGATCTCCGAGGACGCGGACCACGGCTACGAGACCGGCGTCTCGCCGCTGACGCAGACCGAGTTCACCGGACTCTTCACCGAATCGGTCCTCGGCTCCGCCAATCGCGCCTTCTACAACGGCCGCGTCTTCTGGAACGATGGCGATGGATTCCATATCTACAAGTTCAGCTTGTCCGACGGCCAGTTCTACACGTACGGACAGGCGAAAGTCACCGCGGTCTTTCACGCCATCGCCGGAAGCACGCTCTTCATCTCCGAGGCATTCGATGTTCCCTATCCCGACGACCGGGTCGAGTTGATGAAGCGCATCAGCCCGCCGACCATGGATGTGGCCTATCCCGTGGACCTGTTCACGCGCAAGCCCGCGCACGTCTGGAACATGCCGGTGGAGCGCGCCTTCGCCAAATGGAACATTTTGACCGTCTTCAACTTCACCGGCAGGCCGGGCCGCGACTCGTTCACCGCCAAACTGGATGCGGCGAAGAACCTCCGCCTCGATCCCGCCAAGGAGTACATCGTCTACGAGTTTTGGACCAGGAAGCTGATCGGAAGCTTCAAGGGGAGCTTTGCGACGCGCCCCTTGCAGCCCTACGATTGCGATGTCTACTGCATCGTCGAGATGCAGCCCCATCCGGTGCTCGTCTCCACCAGCCGCCACATCCGGCAGATGGCTTTCGATGTGAAGGACATGAACTACGATGAGCAGCGCAGGATGCTGCGCGGTGTATCGCGCGCCGTGGCCGGAGATCCCTACCAGTTGCGCATCTACCTACCGGAGGGCTTCCGCGCGAAGTCCGTCGAACTGCCCGACGGCGTGCCGTCCGCCAATATGCAGACCGACGGCGGCTTGCTCACGGTGGATTTCACCACAGCAACCGGAAACGACGTGGAATGGAAGGTTTATTTCTAGGAGTTTGTACAAGTATTTCGTTTTGAAAAGGACGGACTTCAGCCCGTCCGTAGTGGTCGCAAACATCAACCGGGCTTTAGAGGTTGCTGAAACACTCTCGTCTTTGCCTTTCGGAGGAAGCAGGGGGCTTCAGACCCCTGAAAAAAGCCAAGGGATTCAGGGGCTTTAGCCCCGGGCTTTCTGTCAGGAAGGGTAATTAGGACTTTTTCAGCACCCTCTTTAGCCCCCGAGGGAATATCAAACAACCGTTCAGGCCTTTCCCGGCAGAAATGAGGATTGAAATGAAAATGAACTTCGTAATCGCGGCAGCTCTACTGGCATCGGCTATAGGCTTCACAGTGCAGGCGCAGACACCGGCGAAAGCCAACCCCATACCAAGCATTGTGCAGCAGGATGGCCGTTACGCCCTCATGGTGGATGGCGCGCCCTATCTGATGCTGGGCATGCAGACCAACAACTCCAGCGACTGGCCGGCCACGCTGCCGCAGGTCTGGCCCGCCGCCGAGGCCCTGCACGTCAATACGGTCGAGACGCCCATCTACTGGGAGCAGTTCGAGCCCAAGCCTGGCCAGTTCGATTACTCCCAGATCGACACGGTCCTCGCTCAGGCGCGCGCGCACCACCTGCATCTGGTGCTGCTCTGGTTCGGCACATGGAAGAACGGCAGCCAGCACTACATGCCCGAGTGGATGAAGCTCGAGCCCGAAAAGTACTCCCACGTCATCAACAAGCGCGGCGAGCCGGTCGACTCGCCCTCGCCCTTTGCCCAGGCATCGCTGGACGCAGATATCCACGCATTCACCGCCTTCATGAAGCACCTGAAGGCCGCCGACCCGGAGCACACGGTACTGATGGTGCAGGTGGAGAACGAGACCGGCACATGGGGAACGCTGCGCGA
>JBEKCX010000567.1:0-5629 GCA_050014655.1 Occallatibacter sp.
AAGCAAAAAGTCATCACCATCAAGGAAGTCAAGTTCTCCGTCACCGTCGACGAGCACGACTACCAGACCAAGAAGAACATGGCCCTCCGCTTCCTCGCCGACGGCGACAAGGTCAAGGCCTCCCTGCGCTTCAAGGGCCGCCAGATGGCCCACCGCGACCTCGGATACAAGATCGTCAACCGCCTCATCCAGGACTTGGGCGACGCCGCATTGGTCGAGTTCATGCCGCGCATGGAAGGCACCACGCTGCACGCCATCATCGCCCCCGCGCGCACCTCGGCCCCCGCTCCCAAAAAGCCCGCCCCCGAACCTGCCGCCAAGCCCGCCGTCGCAAAACCGGCCGAGGCCGCCCCGCCAGCCGACACTCCGCTCGCCCAGCCCTGAGCCGAACCTCAGCCGCATCGCAATACCAACCGAACAGGTTGCGGGAATGACCCGTATTGCTTAAGGGCACGGCTTCAGCCGTGCCGCAAGGGGATTATTATCGACGGGGCTTTAGCCCCTGAGGTACGTTTTTAGCTCCATTCACTAATTTTCAGCGCCCTCTGAACGACAGATATATCGGGACGAAATTGCACTCTCTATAAAAATAATTTCGTTTTCTCTTCGCCCATCCCGTTGTAGGTGTTAGAATCCCTCTTGACCTTCCACCGAGGAGAATAACGCCGTGGCCGATGACCGCAACAAAGCAATCGAATCCGCACTCGCAGCTCTGGAAAAGCAGTTTGGCAAAGGCTCCGTCATGCGGCTGGGCTCCAAAGAGGCCGTCGTCCCCATCGCCGTCATCTCCACCGGCTCCATCTCCTTCGACGCCGCCACCGGCGTTGGCGGCGTCCCGCGCGGCCGCGTCATCGAGGTCTTCGGCCCGGAGTCCTCCGGCAAGACCACCATCTCGCTCCAGATCGTCGCCGAGGCGCAGCGCGCCGGCGGCCTCGCCGCATTCGTCGACGCCGAGCACGCGCTCGATCCCGCCTACGCCAAAAAGCTCGGCGTGGACATCGACAACCTCCTCATCTCCCAGCCCGACTACGGCGAACAGGCGCTCGAGATCGTCGAGGCCCTCGTCCGCTCCGGAGCCATCGACGTCCTGGTGGTCGACTCCGTCGCCGCGCTCGTTCCCAAGGCCGAGCTCGACGGCGAGATGGGCGACTCCCACATGGGCCTGCAGGCCCGCCTCATGTCGCAGGCCCTGCGCAAGCTCACCGGCACCGTCTCCAAGTCGCGCACCAGCCTCATCTTTATCAACCAGATCCGCGAGAAGATCGGCGTCATGTTCGGCAACCCCGAAACCACCACCGGAGGCAAGGCGCTCAAGTTTTATTCCTCCATGCGCATCGACATTCGCCGCATCGGCGCGGTCAAGGAGGGCGATGTCGTCGTCGGCTCGCGCACCAAGGTCAAGATCGTCAAGAACAAGGTCGCCGCGCCCTTCCGCGACGCCGAGTTCGACATCCTCTACGGCGAGGGAATCTCCAAGGAGGGCGACGCGCTCGACCTCGCCGTCCTCCACAACATCGTCGACAAGAGCGGCGCGTGGTACAGCTTCCAGGGCGAGCGCATCGGCCAGGGCCGCGAGAATGTGCGCGGATTCCTTAAAGAAAATAAAGAAGTCTTCGCCCGCCTCGACTCCGAGCTGCGCAAGAAGCTCGGCATCGGCGCGGCCATCGTCGCCGCCGAGGTCCCGCCCGTTCCGGCCGGCGCCGCCGTTGCCGCCCACGAAGCTGTCAAAGCCCGCAAATAACCATTGAATTGTGTGCAACGAAAGTGCCGGAAGACTCCTCTTCCGGCACTTTTTGCATCGCACGGCGCGTTATCGGATGATCGGATCGCCCAGCGGGATCACGATCCGTCCCGCCGTGGCATTCAATATCTCCACAAACGATACGAAGAGCGCATCCAGCCCAGTCAGCAGACCGAAGTAGCCGCCAATCGTGCCGCAGGTCCACGGCCCGATGCTGTATCCATAGTCGCCCCATGCCAGCAGGAAGAAGGTAATCCACAGCAGCAGAAAGATGCTCCACACCGCTTTGTTCAGGCGAAAGCTGACGATCCACAGCAGCAGCGTGAAGACGCCCCACATCAGCAGCACCGTGCCTCCGGCGGCCGGTGGAGGGGCCTTCAGCCAGCCCGCGCCGATCGTCCATTGCAGCAGCGCGAACCACCACCAGAACATCCCGTACGAGCTGAAGGCGACCATGCCAAACGTGTTGCCTGCCTTGAACTCCAGCACTCCGGCCACCAGTTGCGCCAGTCCGCCGTAGGCAAAGGCCAGCGGCACCACGATCGGCACCGCCTCATGGGGCAGCAGCCCTGCGTTGATCGCGCTCAGCACGACCGTTGTAAGGCCGAATCCCGCCAGGCCCAACGGTCCGGGGTTAGCCTGCTTTACTGCAAGTGGTGCGATGCTTGGTGCGTTGACGGAGTCGCACATTGCTGAACTTGCTCCTTAAGGTTGGCAGTGGCGTACGCGGAGTGCCGCATCAAGCTGATGTGGGCTCGCCGTCAAAGTCGCAGTATATTTTCCCCTTGTTCCAAATAAAGGGGCGCCCGGTCTTCCGGACACCCCAGTTCCTGTTCGTTGTTGCCTTGATCTATTGCGGCAGGCCAGGCGCGTATGCACCCGGTCCGCCGGGGCCGCGCCCTGCTCCACCAGGACCGCCCGAGCCACGTCCTGCTCCACCAGGGCCACTTACCGCGCCGGGTCCACCAGGTCCGCCCAGCCCAGCGGCACCGCCGAATCCACCTGCTCCACGACCCTGATGCAACTTGGTCCACTGCTCCGGCGTCAGCACGCCGCGGATGCCGAGCAGCATCTTGGCGTCCGCCTTTTCCAGCTCGGCGCGCGCCTCGGCCACCTTGTCGATCTGCGCCAGGGCCTTGGTCGTGTCCGGCGGATTGGCGCTCAACAGAGGCTCCAGCATCGCATTCTGCTTCTCCACGTTCGCCTTCAGATCGATCAGTTGAAGCCGGCTCTGCTCAAAGATGCCGTCCATCTTCTTGGTCTGATCGGCCGTAAGCGCGAGCCGCTGCACCACCAGTGGGCTCCGCCACCAAATCCCGGCAGGCGCGATGCCGAAACCCGCCTCCATGCCGCCTGGTGCCACAGCGAAGCCGCCGTGTACGTTGCCTCGGCGAGCCATCATTCCGGCGCGTGCATGGCCAAGGCCATTGCCCCTGCCCGGCATCATGCCCGGTCGCATCCCTTGGCCTATCCCCGGACGCATCATTCCTGGGCGCATCCCCTGGCCCATGCCTGGCCCCATCCCTCGGCCCCTCCCCGGCTGCATTCCGGGGCCCGACGGCGGTTGCCGCTCAATGGGTGCGGCCGTGGGTGCTTGCGCGTTTGCCACCGGAGCTGCAGGTGTCTGCTGCGCTGCCGCCGATTGCGCCATGGCGATCATGCTGCACAGTGCCAATATGGACAAGGAAATCAGTGGGTTATGGGTCAATTGAAGGGTCATGGTTAGTCCTTCCTTTGGTTCGAAGTAGCAGTAGAACTTTCGCTATCGGCGACTGTCGCATCGCTGCTGGGATCGTCCAGCTCCTGCATGGAGGTCGGCACCGTGGCGGAGAGTTCGCGGTTGACATCTTCCAGCAAGGCCTCGTCCGATTGTGCGGAGCTGGTCGCATTGCCGACCGTAGCCGTCGCCGCCACCGCGGGCGGCGTCCCCTGTGCGTGCCGGCGCAGCACTTGCAATGGCAGCAGCGCGGTCACAAACATGGCGGCCGCGGCTAACCAGTAGGCAGGCACAAGCCTATGCGAGAACACACGCCGGTTCGGAAGCCTCCAGCGCGGTATGCCTCGCAGTTCCCGTTCGGCATAGGCGTCGCTTGCCTCGCGGAACAGCGCGATCGCCTCGCGCAGGCTGGCCAGTTCCGCGGAGCACGCTTCGCAGGCCTGTAGATGGGACTCGGCCAGTGTGGGCTCTGGCCCCACGTCCTCCGTGAATCGCGCCAGCAGTTCGCCGAACTGCTCGCCCGTCAGGTGGGCCTCGCCGTCCGCTGTCCGTGCTTGTGGTACCAGTTGAGGAGTCATCGTGTCTCCTTCCAGGTTGCGCAGCCAGTAGTTGCGTTGCGTGCTGGTAAGTTGTGCAGAGCGGTGCTCTGCCCGGATCGGTTGTGTTGCGTGCGGATGATCGCCAGCGCGCGGTACAGGTGGCTCTTGACGGTCCCCAACGGCAGCCCGGTGACGCTGGCAATCTCGGGGATCTCCATCTCTTCCAGAAAGCGCAGCAGAAAGATGGTGCGCTGCCGGTTGCTCAGGCCGTTCACCGTCTGCCATATCTCAGTCACCTGCTGTTGCGCGATCAGGTGCTCCTCGGCGGAGCGATCGCGCGTGGGAACGAACGCCGCAACCTCTGCCACATCCACCGCGCTGGCGGTAACCCGCTTCCAGAATCGGAACCGTCCTGTGCGCGTGTGGTCGCGCGCCAGGTTCAGAGCGATGCGGATCAGCCAGGTCGCCAGCGAACAGTCCTCGCGGAAGCTGGCGCGTGCGCTCCATGCACGCAAAAACGTCTCCTGGGTCAGCGTCTCGGCGGCATCGCGGTCGCGCAGCGTGGCCAGCAAAAAGCGGAAGACGCGCGGCTGGTACAGCGCAACCACACTCTCCAGGTCGTCAAGCGGGGTCTCCAGCTCCTCGCTGCCGAGCGAGAGACTCGTCGTTGGAAACATCTGGACCTCTTCTTGCGCCATATGCATCCCTGCGGCTCGCACGGCTCAGCACGCTTCCTGCCAGGCTCCACTGGCGTGCCGGCTACCATTTCCTGCAGCTACTAGGACAGACGCGCGCCATGCCTCGCAAGTCTACGGTCGCAGCGCATATTTTATCCTCTGGCCTGAGGTATCCTGCTTCTAGCCATGAAATATGTCAAGGCAATCTACCCTGGGACCTTCGACCCCCTCACCAACGGCCATCTGGACCTGATTGAGCGCGGCTCCAGAATCGTCGATGAGTTGGTGGTCTCTATCCTGCGCAATGCCGACAAAGGCGCCCCGCTCTTCACCGTCGACGAGCGCACAGAGATGATCGCCGAAGCCATCGCGGGCTTCCAGAACGTCTCCGTCACCACCTTCGACGGCCTGCTCGTCGACTTCGCCCGCTCCCAGGGCGCCAAGGCCGTGCTGCGCGGCATCCGCGCCATCACCGACTACGAGTACGAGTTCCCCATGGCCATGATGAACCGCAAGCTCGACCCCAGCCTCGAAACCCTCTTCATGATGCCCACCGAGCAGTACACCTATGTCAGCTCGCGCCTCATCAAGGGAGTCTTCAAGCTCGGCGGCGATGTCAGCGCGCTCGTCCCGCCCCTGGTCATGCAGCGTCTTAAGGCCAAGGCAACCAAATAGATGACGACCAGCAAGAAGCCGCCCGCCGCCGAGTTCGACCTCACAACCTGGCTGCGCAATCTCCCTAAGGTCGAGCTGCATCTCCATCTCGAGGGCACCATCGAGCCCGCAACCTTGGTCGCGCTCTCCCGCCGCCACGACCCCTCCCCGCTCACCCTTGACGACGCCCGCGGCCTCTACACCTACGCCGACTTCCTCGGCTTCCTCGCCGCCTTCAAGTCCGTCACCACCCGCCTCCGCACCCCCGCCGACTACGAACTCATCACCTACAACATGGTCC
>JBEKCX010000568.1:0-2657 GCA_050014655.1 Occallatibacter sp.
TTGGCGCTCCAGAAGCGCCAGTTGCTGACCATCAAGAAGCCTGTGAAGATCAGCAGCAGGAGCCAGACCAAGGCGATCCATGGGCTGTCGATGGGATATCCGTTGAAGCAGTGGACGACGGCGGCGACGATTCCCGCGCCGGCCGGGATGGGCATGCCGACGAAGAACTTGTGCCCTGGCTTTCCAGGGTTGCGCGGCTGCAGATTGGTGCTGGAGCTGATATTGAAGCGTGCCAGACGGCTGGCACCGCAGACAAGAAAGAGAAAGCAGACGAAGACGCCGGCGTGGACAACGTTCTCGCGCAGGCCAGGATAGACACTGAGCGGCAACATGCGGAAGCCCCAGATATAGGCCAGCATGCTGGGCGCAACGCCGAAGGTGATGACGTCGGCGAGGGAGTCCAGCTCCTTGCCAAAGTCGCTGGCGGTGTGGGTAACGCGCGCGACGAGGCCGTCCAGCCCGTCGCAGAGGCAGGCAAAGCCGATGGCCATGGCCGCATGATCGAAGTAGACCGGCTCGGCCACCGAACCCTGTACGCTCTGCGTCATGGCGTAGTAGCCGAGCGCAATGTTGCCTGCAGTGAACAGGGAAGGCAGGACGTACATGCCGCGGCTGGGACGGCGTGGCCGGATCTCGTGGCCGTTGTGATCGCGCAGGCCCAACTGTTCGGCGTCCATCAGGAGGCCACCTCCGCGGCGACGGCGGCAGGCTGCGGCATCACCGCAAGAACGGTGGACCCGCCGCGCACATGGGTTGCCAGGCCGACCTTGGGCACAGCGTCGGCGGGAATCAGAACATCGACCCGCGATCCGAATTTGATCATGCCGACGCGCTGGCCGCGCTGGACGCGGTCTCCAACTTTGACCGTGCAGATGATGCGGCGGGCAAGCAGGCCGGCGATCTGTTTATAGCTGACCTCGCAGTCGCCGGCGTCGATCACCACCAGGGTCTGCTCATTGGTCACGGCCGACATGGCACTCATGGCATTCATGAATTCGCCCTCGCGGTACTCCACCGCGCGGACTGTGCCGGAGATGGGCGCGCGATTCACATGCACATCGAAGACGCTGAGAAAGATGCTGAGGCGCAGGCGGCTTCCGCTGGAGGTCTCAATCCACTCGGACTGGGTGATGACCCCATCGGCGGGCGAGACGATCTCTCCCGGCCCTGTGGGTACGATGCGCTCTGGGTCGCGGAAGAACCATAGGAAACACAGCGCCAGCAGCAGAGGCAGCAATGTCAGCGGCACCTTCTGGGTCAGCAGCCACAGAAGGACGGCGATCACACCCATCCCCAACGCATAGAAGTATCCATCACGCACCATAGGCCTCCAGTATAAGGCCTGCTCGTGCAAAGCCCGGTAAACGGGAAGGTTGCAAAGAAGGTGCAAGCAAGGACTGCTTATGCAGAGCGCTTTGTATGCTCGGCGGACTGGAAGAGGAAGACGGCGAGAATGCAGATGAGCGGTTCGAGGGGATGGCGGGAGCGCGCGTGGGCTAGAGAGGAGCCAGAGTAGGTATATCCGGGGCCAACGAGTTTAGCGCGGTTTTCTCTCAAGGAAAACCGCCTCGCATACTCTTCGCCAGGTCACGGGAACTCTGGTTCCGCTCTAGGATATCCATTTGAGCAACCGAATGATTCCCATGGCGGCCGGCCGGGAGTGCGCCGACACTTCGCCTGCCCTCGCCTCGATCTCCTTGCGCCGCTCCGAGTAGTAGCGGTAGGCCTTGACCATCATCTGCTGGTTTGACAGCGAAGGCTTCCAGCCCAGCATGTTCTTGATTCGCGTGGTATCGAAGACGAAGTCTTCGGCAATCATCCGGTAGTGGTAGGGTCCGAGCGGGGAAACTCCGAGCCTATTAGCCAGCTTCATGGCAGCAATGGTGGCACGCCGGGGGAGACAGGCCACGCGCGAGGCGGTGCCGGCGGCACGAATAACGGCCTCATAAACCTCTCGCAGGGTTGGCACATTGTCTGAACCGATGTTAAAGGTCTCGGACCGGCCAAGCCCCATCGATTGGAGACACGCCGTTGCAAGGTCCTGTGCGTAGATGAACTGGTAACGGTTGGTCCCGTTGCCGACGACCCATACTTTGCGCCCTTCGTCGATGAACTCGAAGAGAATGGCGAGCAGGCCGAGGCGACCGCTGTCGATGATGGTGGGGCAGCGAATCACGACGATAGCGAGGTCGTTCTGGAATTGCTGGAGGACCTGCTCGGCGGCGAACTTGGACCGGCCATAGAGTTCCACCGGGGCCGGCGGGTCGTCTTCCCGGACAGGGCGACCGACGTTATGCGCCCAGAGACAGTTGCTGGAGGTGAAGACCAGGCTTTTGACGCCGTGGCGGCGACATGCGTCCGCCAAAGTACGAGTACCGTCTACATTCGAACTCCACAAGGTTGCGTCGTCGATCTTCTCGTGGGCCAGCATCGCGGCGCAGTGCAGGATGGCATCGAATCTCTCAGCGGCAAAGAGGCGGTCGACCAGGGCGGCGTCGCGGATGTCACCCAGCACACTGGTCAGGTGCGGGTGGCTGTCCGGGTCGGCAACCAGGTCGATGTTCACTACGCTGAAGCCTTCGGCCAGCAATAGATTCTTGAGTATGCCGCCAAAGAAGCCGGAGCAGCCGGTAACGAGAACTTTTTTCACTCGGAAT
>JBEKCX010000569.1:0-2645 GCA_050014655.1 Occallatibacter sp.
TTGGGTCACATCGACTTACTACAGGTCGCAGCTTCCCGATTGGGTGACGGCTTTCAACAGGGGGCCGCGCGTGGGCCAGGCGGTGAAGGAGGCTGGGCTGGACGATACCACGCAGTTCTACAATATGGTGGGGCGGACGCCGGCAGCCAACAGCTATGAGTTGGACTTTGCGCGCGCGCTGATTGAGAACGAGGGGCTGGGCCAGGGGCCGGTGACCGACGTGCTTACTATCTCGCTCTCCGCCAACGACATCCTTGGCCACCAGATGGGGCCGGACTCCGACAACCAGAGGCAGATGGTGCTCGGCCTGGATCGCGACATCGATAGCTTCTTCACCTGGCTCGACCAGAAGGTTGGCCTGGCCAACGTCACGGTCGCCTTCACCGCGGACCACGGCATCGCGCCCATCCCCGGCGAGTCGGCAAAGCTGGGCATCGCGTCGGCGCGGATCGATCTCGATGCCTTTAGCGACCGTATCGACGCGGCGCTCAACAAGCGATTTTCTCCCGGCGGCAAAAAACACTACCTGCTGCCTACGCAGGAGTTGCCTTACATCGAGCTCGATCCACGGGCCTTCGGCAAGGTTCCCGAGAAAGAGGCCGAGCAGGCCGTTGTCGATGCCGTTCCCGTGGCCATTCGTTCGCTTGGACCGCCCGCCGCACCGCCCAACAACAACCTGATCGTGGAGGGGGACCGCAAGTACTCCGAGAACCGGGTCGATCCCAGCCCGGCAGTCGCGTTCGTGCGCAGCCGGGTGGATCTGGCCGACGGCAAGACTCCCGCCACGGAGTTTGGACGGCTGATTGCACACAGCTACACACCCAACCTTGGCTGGTTCGTCATGGTGGTTCCCACCGCGTATCAGATGGAGTACGACAGCGGCATCCAGACCACCCACTTCTCTCCCTGGAGTTATGACCGGCACGTCCCGCTGGGCTTCTTCGGCGCTGCCTTTGCGCCGGACTACTACCGCGAACCGGTCGCTCCGGTGGACATTGCGGCCACGCTGGCGTCGCTGCTCGGCGTCAACCAACCGTCGGCCAGCATCGGCCACGTGCTGACCTTCGCACTGCGTCCAGCCACTCCTATGCCTGCCCGATAGTCCCTGGATCAGCCGCTCCAGGCAGGCGGCAAGTTCGCCCGGAGCATCGCTGCCATTACACTAAGAGGCAAGCACAGGAGTGTGACAAGCTGAGCAAGCCGGACATGCACGTGACGGTAGCCGGGGTGGTGCTGCGCTCGCCGATTATCGCGGCCAGCGGGACCTTCGGCTATGGCCTGGAGTTCGAGGAGATTGTCTCGCTGGACCGGATTGGCGCGTTCGTTGCCAAGGGCCTCTCGCGCGAACCGATGGCGGGCAACCTCAGCCCGCGCATCATCGAAACGCCCGCCGGAATGATGAACGCCATCGGCCTGCAGAACATCGGGGTGCATGCTTTTGTCGAAGAGAAGCTGCCCAAGCTGCGCAAAATTCCCGGCGTGGTCATCATCGCCAACGTCTTCGGCACAACTATCGAAGACTGCGTCGAGGTGATCCGGGTGCTCAACGACGCACCCGGCATCGCGATCTACGAATTGAACGCAAGCTGCCCCAACACCAGCCATGGCGGCATGGTCTTCGGCATCGACCCCGACTCGCTTTATCAACTCGCGTTGCGCTGCCGCCAGGCCGCGCAGCGTCCGCTGATGGTGAAGCTTTCGCCCAACGTCACCAGCATAGGGTTGATGGCCAAGATTTGCGAGGACGCGGGAGCGCAGGCGATCTCGCTGGTCAATACTTTTCTGGCGCTGGCCATCGATGTGGTGACGCGCAGACCGCGCATCGCCAACGTGACGGGAGGGTTGTCCGGGCCGGCAATCCGGCCCATTGCGGTACGCATGGTGCATGAGGCCTCGCAGGCGGTCTCGATCCCCGTGGTCGGAATGGGCGGCATTGTGCGCGCCGAGGACGCGGTGGAGTTCATGCTGGCGGGGGCGACCGCGGTCGAGGTGGGAACGGCCACCTTTGCCGATCCGCGCGCGGTGGAGAACATCGCCAACGGACTGCGCCGCTGGTGCGCCAGCCATGACGTCGCGCGGGTAAGCGACCTGACCGGGGCCATGGTGCGATAAAGCCAGGTTCGAGGTTGAGGTGGGCTGCCAGGGGAGGCACCGCGTGGTGACAGTTTGGTGCGAGGTTTCAACAGATGGCGTAGGGCTTCGGCATAAAATGGGATCGTGATCACTGAATCGGTCCCCCTCGCCAGCCCTGAAACTACGAGCGGCCTTCGCCGCGTCCGCCGCGCCCTACTTTCCGTAACCGACAAGACCGGCCTGGTCGAGTTCGCTCGCGCCTTGGCCGCGCACAACATCGAGCTGGTGTCGACCGGCGGGACCGCGCGCGCGCTGCGCGAGGCCGGTCTCACGGTACGCGACATCAGCGACCTGACCGGCTTTCCGGAGATGCTGGATGGGCGCGTGAAGACGCTGCACCCCAAGGTCCACGGCGGCATTCTGCACATCCGCGGGAATGCGGAGCACATGGCCTCGGTGCGCGAACACGCAATCGAGCCGATCGACATGGTGGTGGTGAACCTGTACGCGTTTGAGAAGACCGCGAGCAAGCCCGGCGCGGCATTCAGCGATATTATCGAGAACATCGACAT
>JBEKCX010000570.1:0-6243 GCA_050014655.1 Occallatibacter sp.
CCGGAGGAGGCGAAGATGCGCTCGGCGAGGGTGTCCATTTCGACGGCGAGGCGCGTGGACATGGCGGAGAGAACGGCGGTGTCGATGCGGACGCCGGCCTGCTCCATGCGCAGAAGGACGGGGACGAGCGGGAGGTCCATGGTGCGGTAGAGGTGAAGGAGCGGGGATTTTTGCGACGCGCCTTCCCACGCCTCAAAATCGAGACGTGGGGCACCCAGGGTTGTGGCTGAGCCGGCGGCGGCGTCGCTCTCGGCCATCTGCTGGGCGAAGACGCGGGCGAGGCGGACGATGGCGGCGGCGGCTTCGGGGAGACGATTCGGGTCGGCGGGATTCGCTTTCGTCGGCTGATGGACGAGGGCGCGATTGGTGGAGCGGGCGGCGATGTCGGGGAGCGTGTGCGAGGCATGCGTGGGATTGATGAGGTAGCTCTGGAGCATGACGTCGGTGATGTCGCCGCGCAGAGTGATGCCGTGCGGGGCGAGCGCGCGCAAGACGGACTTGAGATCGTGGACCAGCTTGGGGAGGGTTGCGTCTTCGAGGGCGGCGCGGAGGGCGGGGGCGTCGAGGGTGACTTCGATGGCGGAGGCGGGCGAAACAGCCAAACCGAGGCGGAGTGGAACCAGGGGAGCGTTTACATCCCACCCATCGCGTTGCGATGGATGGGGCACCCGGACGTTTTGTGCGGGCGCGGAGAACATGTACATCGTCTCGGCGGGACATCCCACCCATCGCGTTGCGATGGATGGGGCACCCGGACGTTTTGTGCGGGCGCGGAGAACATGTACATCGTCTCGGCGGGGGGCGGCTCGGGTTCGGAATCGGAGTCGGGGTCGGAGTTGGCGGCGATCTCTTCTGAAATTGCGTGGGCGTCTTCGGAGATGGCGATGGCGAGGCCGTGGGGAAGTTGTTCATCCCACCCATCGCGATGAGACTGCGATGGATGGGGCACCCGAGCTTCGGCCAGGAGGGTGGCGAGTTCGTCGGGAGTGGGGTTGAGGTTGAACTTGATGGCGGTGTTGGTGGCGGCGGGGGCGAGGTCCTTGAGCATGGTGGTGAATTCGAGTTCGCTGAAGAGCTCGCGGCAGGCGGCGTTGTCGGGCGGCTGGGTGCGCATCGCGTCGAGGGAGAACTCGATGGGGACGGCGGTGTGGATGGTGACGAGTTCTTTCGAGAGCAGAATGTTGTCGCGATTATTTTGCAGCGATTCGCGGTAGGCCTTGCGCTTGATGGCGTCGGGCGTGGCGACTGCGGCGTCCAGCGCGGCCTCGACCGAGCCGAATTGCTGGATGAGTTCGACGGAGCCTTTGTCGCCGATGCCGGGCGCGCCGGGGATGTTGTCGACGGCGTCGCCACGCAGGGCCATCACGTCGATGACGCGCTCGGGTGGGACGCCGAGGACGGACTCAACGCCGGCGGGATCGAGGACGAGGTTGTCCTTCGTCGGATTGAGGATGCTGACCACGGGCGTGACGAGCTGCATCATGTCCTTGTCGGAGGAGACGACGAAGACGCGGTGGCCGAGCGCGGAGAGACGCGCGGCGAGGGTGCCGATGACGTCGTCGGCCTCGAAGCCCTCGTAGCTGAGGATGGGGATGCGGAAGGCCTCCAGCGCGCGGCGGATGTAGGGGAGCTGCTGCAGGAGGTCGGGGGGCGTCTCGGCGCGGTTGGCCTTGTAGCCGGCGTAGTCCACTTCGTCGAAGCTCTGCGTCTTGGCGTTCCAGCGGCGCAGAGGCTTCATCTCGCGGGCGCGCTCGTCGCGGAAGACGGGGCCGTGCAGGTCGTAGACGGCGGCCAGAAGCTGCGGGGCGAAGTCTTTGCGCAGCTTGTTGATCATGTTGACGAAGACGTAGGTGGCCGCGGTGGGGATGCCGGTGCGCGTGGTCATGGGGCGCTGGCGCTGCATGGCATGATAGGCGCGGAAGATGAAGGCCATCGAGTCGAGCAGATAGATGGGGGGCTTGGCGGCGGGGGTGGGGTCGGTTGGCATTGCAGGTTGAGAATACCAGTTGCGCGGGTCCTACGCGGACGGCGAATCGCGCTTCGCGCAAAAGCGTTTCATGCCTGTTGAAACACGAAAACTGTTGAATACGTAGGGGCGGGCGGCTAGAGTGGAGGTGTGGGCTCGAAGACGTTTGACGGGATTCGCTTTGCCGCGTTCGCTGCCGACCACCTGCCGCGGCATGTGCATGGATTCCTGGCGGAGATGTCAGTGGTTATCGACCTGCTTCCCGATGGGAAGGTGGCAAAGTCCGCACGACGGGATGCGGTCCGGCCGCCAGACGCAAAGCGGAGCGACGTACGCCGGATTCTGGATGCGGCGGCTGCGCACACGGCTGAGTTGAACGAGCTTTGGGAGACAATGCATGGACAGGCATCCTAACGACCTGACGACCGATGCGGAGATCGACGCCGCCCTGGAGGCGGCGAAGGAGTTGGAGGGCGAGCCGCGAGTGGTGTCGGCTGAATACCTGGGCGGGCGCGCGGACTTGATTGTGCTTCGATTGAGCACCGGGGGCAGGCTGGCGATTCCGCGCGAGTACCTGCAGGGGCTTGAACACGCGACGGAGGCGCAGCTCGCGGAGATTCAGCTTTGGGGTGGTGGAATCAGCGTGTCGTGGCCGCAGTTGGATGTGGACCACTATCTCCCGCACCTGCTGGAACGCCGGTATGGGGATACTCGGTGGATGGCGGCGTTGCAACTGCGTGGGGTCGCGGCATAGTCACAGAATAGAGCGGCGGGAAGAGTGGATGGGCGGTCGCCCAGCCCAGCCAGCAAGCTGGCCGGGGACTCCGGGTCGCGCAGGCCAGCGAGCCAAGTCCGCTCGCCGGGACCCCGGTTCGCGCACCCCACGGACGAAGACCTGTCCGCGGGGACCCCGGTTCTCCACCCCACGGACGAAGACCTGTCCGCGGGGACCCCGGTTCTCCACCCCACGGACGAAGACCTGTCCGCGGGGACCCCGGTTCGCGCCTTCGCGCGATGCTCCCATCTCAGAATCGAGAGTTGGGGCACTCGCCTCTACATATCAAGAATTGCTTGGGATTCTTGTCTGTTCGAACCCCTTTGATCGCTGTCTTTTTCAGTCGGCTTAGCTGCGGTACTCTGTTCGACGATTTGAATCTCAGCTTCCGTCAGTCCGTACAGGTTATAAACGAGCTTGTCTATTTGGCTGTCGAGCGAGGCGCACTTGCTTTGGTAGTAGTTCTTGTCCCTGTCGGTGCTTGCGTTGTTCAGGCGTATTTTGGCGTCCAGAATCATATCGACTTTCTTGACTAAGGCGTCGTGCATAGCTTTGTCTTGACGATCTGAGAAAATGATACGGCGAATGGGAAACTCCGCGAGTTCATTAACCTTGAACTGAGGGAAAATACCGCGCTGAAACTTGTCGTAGGTAAGATCGAACCAGAAGCTTAAAAGGCGTGAATTAATGATGCCCAAGATGTACTTATTCGAATATGGCTCTTTTGCTTTTATGATCATGCTGTTGATGTCGTTTAGCTCGTCTCCGGAAACGATAGCGCCATTGATCGCGAAGGGCAAACGTGAGGGTATCTGCCTGACCAAGAGCCGGTCGCCCTCAAAAAGCGTCTCGTCGCGGGGCGCGGCCAAATTCCTGCCGTATCTGAGATAAGAACCGGACCAATCTATCGAGTATCTTCTTACGTCCCGGCCGTCTAGATATTTCCGATGTAGCTTTGATTCACGAGCTGTGCTGTGATAAACGCGACCTTTCTTCATGGCGTCGGTTTGCGGTGGTGTTCCCTTGCCGGTTTCGTAGGCCTTTAGTCCGGCCTTTACGAGTCCAACTCTCTTGAGTGGCAAGGAGCACTCGCTAATTTTCGCAATTACGCTCTTCGCTCCTGGATTTGTCGTCTCTCGAATCCTGATGATCGACTCCTTCAGTAGAAGCGAAGGATCCACAGTGTCGACTTTTGTGATTGTTGACGGGTCCTTTGCTTCGAATAGCGATACGGGGTTTGGCTCAGTCTTCTCGAAGCAGAGTAACGACGTGTCAACGTTGGCTCCCCGAAACACCTTGTAGCGGTTGTTCACTATGCGGAGGCTTCCTGTCGAACTGACGATGAAGTCCCTGAAGACTTTCATCGTGCTAATCGAAAGCCAGTTGTTCGGCATGATGAATCCAAGTGAGCCGCCTTTGGCTAGTAGTGTGTAGGCTCTCTCTGTGAACAGGGCGAACGTATTCAGTTGATAGTTCTGGTGAACATATTTCTCTCCGAAATACTGCGTTTCCGTGTTAGAAAAGCCTTCGTCACGGGCGAAGACGTAAGGGGGATTCCCAACGATCCCTGTAAAGCCGCCCTGCCTCATGACCTCAGGGAAGGCGTCCTTGAAATCCATTGGGTTGAGCCGACGTTCCTCTCTGTCGAAGAGTTGGCCGTCCGAGACATCTCTTCCGACCAGTGAATTTCCGCAGACGATGTTCTTACTCAGGTCTGGGAGCAATTTTTTCATCTGCGCGATGTGCGCGAACTCAAGCTGATACTGGTGAGTACTTCCAGTGGTTTCTTCCTGTAGAAGTTTGAGGTATAGGGACAGTTGGCATACCTCGACAGCCTGCGTGTCTATATCCACCCCGTAGATATTGTTAAGTAGAATCTCGCGCTTCTTGCGAAGAGAAAGGTAAAGTTTGCCATCACGGGTGATGCAATCGCCCTTGCGAGCTTTCTTGGGGTTGTCATTGTAATAGTGGCCATGATAGGTCAGCAGTAAATCGAACACTCCGAGCAGGAATGAGCCGCTGCCGCACGCGATGTCGGCAAAGCGCATCTCCGAGATTTGGTCAGGGCTTTTATCATGGATGATTTTGCCAATCGTATTTTCGACAATGTATCGGACAATGTATTCGGGCGTGTAGTAGACGCCTCCGGCCTTGCGAACCTCTGGCTTGGGCACGACGCTAGCACGTTTGTTTGTTGTGACAATGACATTACCTAGGAAACGTTCATAGATCGAGCCGAGAATGTGGATAGGGATGGCATCGAAGTCGTATGGCGAATTGAGGTGCGAGATTCGCTCACATATATCGGCAAAAACAGTCTCGTCCGGGTTGAATGAATCTCCATCAAGGAGAGTATGTCGCTTAAAAACAACGCCGTTATAGATGCTGTCGAGACGTTGGCTCGCGGCTACAAAGTCTTCCCAGGGTGTGCCGTGATCTCCGAAATGCTCTACGATGCGCTGGGGTTCAATGCCTTTGTCTTCAAGAAATCGGAGAAATACGAGGCGGTCGAGTGTACGCTGAACTAATTCGGTCAGGGTTTCACCGTCGAGCTTTGAGTTCTTGTTTTTGAATGCACGCGCCAGAGCTTTGCGGTATTCGTCGAGTTCCTTGAGAAATGATTCGTCAATGCTCTGGTATCCACCGGGGAATAGCCCGCGCTGGACAGCTTTACCGCGTGGCTTTGGAAGTTCCTTGGCTCGTTTTTCGAGCGAGCTGTCGGCAACGGCCTCGCGCGAAAACAACCAGTAGATTTCAGCGAACTTCTCGCTGTCTAAATACTCGCTGTAGTGATATTTAGCAATATGTCGGTTTAGTGCCGTGTCAATATCAGGCTTATAGCGGCAGTCGAGGACATGGAGCTGCTCGAAGTCAGTGAGGACGGCCAAAGGCGTCTCGCTGTTCCATGCGTAGCGGATTGCTTGAAAGTAGTTGTCGGCGGTTGCGAGGTCTCCGTGTGGTTTTTTGGCCTCAACGAAGAAGCGGACTATGCGATAGTTCGGAGCGAGATGGAAGGCATAGTCGGCTCGGCGCTGGCCACCAGCCGATACGGCCGGTTCAACTTTGACTTCCTGTTCAAAGGGATTCGTCTGCTCGTCGTGGTTTACGTCCCAGCCTAGCGCAATAAAGAACTTGTCAATAAAATCTTTACGAACTTCGGCCTCTTGATAGTTGGGGGACAGATAGCGATCTTCATTGGCCTTGAAGGTCTCAACAAGCTTGCCGATCTTCTCGCGTGCATTCTCAAACGCTGGACTGTTCACCTTCGCAGTGTATAGCAACACATTGCGCACCCGAGCCTTTTGTGTTGATTGATAATGTTCTACTGCAGGATGGCGGTGTTGGGGAGGTGCTGGGCGATGCGGGATTGCCACTCGGCGGGGCCGGTGGCGTGGACGCTGGAGCCGACGGAGTCGACGGCGACGGTGACGGGCATGTCGACGACATCGAACTCGTAGATGGCCTCCATGCCGAGGTCGGGGAAGGCGAGGACGCGGGCGGA
>JBEKCX010000571.1:0-5115 GCA_050014655.1 Occallatibacter sp.
GCGGCCTACCTCATCTCCAGGGCCATCCACTCCGCCCGCGTCCTCGCCTTCGCCGACCTCGGCATGGAGGCCATCTACGAGTTCGATGTCGTCGACATGCCCGTCACCGTCGCCGTCGACTCCGCCGGCTCCAGCGTCCACGCCACCGGCCCCGCCGAGTGGCACTCCCGCATCGCCCAGCACCTCCCCAACACCGCCATCCTGCAGTGAGTGAGGAGGTTGGACTGTTAGGGATTTTTCTTGAGGTCAGGAAGAGATTGAAGAAAGGTTTTCCCCTGCGGCTTCCATATCTTATCTATATTCACTCGATCGTTATATTCCCAGACCAATTTCTTCAGAGACGCTGAGATATCTCTTTTAAGCAAATAGGTTCTAAGGCGAGAAGTCGATAAGAGCTGCTGTTTCTTGTCTTCCCAAAACTGTTGACAAACAAAATGCAACATCCTCAAGATTCTCGCAAAAACATCAGGATTACTCAAGTCTTTAGCAACAGATGCATCCTGAGCTTGCTGTCGTGTATCGCCCGACAAAATATATGACTTTGCCTCAAAGGAGTTTAGCAGTGCCAGAGATTTAGGAGTGTCTAGCGGTCCATACCGTCGAGCCAGAACCTGAGAAACCACCTCGGCAAGCAGTTCCTTCATATTAGCCATCAAGCGCCATGTCTGATAGGTATCGTTGTCAGAAAGAAAAGTGTCCTGTTCTCTCTCCGTAGATGTAATGGATCCGCTAGCCTTGTGAATCCTCCCGGAGGACACACCCTCGGCCAGAGCCATCTCGCGGTACTTGTTCGGCGATGGTACAAAGCCGTTGATGTATTGCCAAACAAAATAAGCCAGCAAATACTGAATTGCTTCACCCTGTTTCCGTTCTAGCTTGCTCACCCTATCTTTATCCCAATCCAGAGCAAGACTAAAGTCCGTCCAGTAGTCAGGGGTGGGCCTACTACCGAAAGCAAGATCGTAAATCGGATCCTCTGAGAAAAAGTGAGTAACACGATCACCAGCCACATCAGCGAAGCCTATGAAAGCCAGCCACGCCTTTGCTGCCTCTTGGTTGTCGATAACTCTCCCGCTCTTTCGAGTTGGAACCGGCCTGAATTCCGAAGCCTTAAAGCCGACAACCTGTTCAAAAAATCTGGCTTGTTCGCTCGTCAGAGAATCCCACTCACCTTCCTTTAGTTGGTAGAACCAGCGAGTTGGCAACAGACAAAAGCCCGTCCGAAGTGTTTTCTGTTCAACATTGTTGGATCGGAGATTCCTCTGAGCCATCGGGTTTTGATTGTTCGTTGCCCTTACGACCTGTCCAACAAATTTCGCCTCACTCGTCTTAATTACTTTTACAGGTACAACACACTCAGATGACAACTCCTCAAAGGTCACCCTCTTATCACCGACAGCGTTATAAATGGACTTCACTGTCTGTAGACCGTTAACAATTTGGGCATTTGTTAGATGGACCAACTCTTCGTTGTCCCTGATGGCATAATTGTCAGCTACGATTATCAGGCCATTGTTGTAGTGATGAAAATTCTTGCGCGACTTAGCGCGCGAAAGTGATTGAATAATCTCACCATTTACTGAAGAGTTGCGCACCTCATACCTAAGATTGAGATCAAAAAGCCTCCAGCCGTATTTGAGGAATGCCTTGAACAAATCCGAAGCATTTGCCAAAAAATAGCAATAGTTGGGGGAACGTAAAATCTCTTTTTTTCGAATTTGTAGATCGAACTCAATCCTCTCGGAAGCGTGGTCGGCCCCAACCAGAAACTCTGAAACGAGATCGCCCATCTGAACAAGCACTATAGTAATTTGCTTAGATTCATATTCGGCTTTAAGTGCTGTCACAGCGTCGCTTGCCCGCTTGTTCAGATTACCGAATACAACTACATAAAACGTCACATTGAAGTCTGGCTCAGACCTGACCGAGTCGATCAGTGCATAAAGCCGACGTACTTGATCGTTTGGCTTCAAGTTGGCTTTCCCGAATAGATATCGCAACGCATCGCTAGTATCAGAGACAGCCTGGGCACCGAAACTCTTCGGCTTTGTCGGATTCGCCTCAAGATAATCTGGTTCAGGTATCTTGCACTGACCGATGTTGTAAGTTCTATCGCGCTGAGAATAGAAATCAATACCCAGATCATTTGTGCCGCCGACAACGTGATTTCCGGCCGTGTTCCCCAGTGAATACTTGCGCATCGTGTAAAACTCAAACGCGTCGTGAATATCGTCAACTTCGGACTCAGCCTCCACGATCTCATTCAGCCGATCAATGAATAAGCGTGTTCCCAATTCAAGGTTCGAATCCGATAGAGCAGGTGCAAGACTCATAAACTTCTCCTCAGTTGGACAATGAGGTAAGGTTAGCACGCTCGGTGCCGGGTGCCCCAACTCTCGATTCTGAGATGGGTGCATCGCGCGAAGGCGCGACCCGGGGTCCCCGCGGACAGGTCTTCGTCCGTGGGGTGGGCGAACCGGGGTCCCCGGCCAGCTTGCTGGCTGGGGTTGGCGACCGCCCCTCCACTCTTCCCGCCGCTCTATTCCGTGACTATGCCGCAACCCCACGCGGCACTTTGCCCCAGCGGTGTTCCAGAAAGTCCGGCAGATAGAGCCCATCGTCCAACTGCGGCCACCAGACGGCGCTGCCGGTCGGCACAATAAACAGCTCCGTCGCCTGCTCCACCGTGGCATTCTTCAACTCATCAAGTTCCTCGCGCGGGATCAGCAGCCGCCTCCCATCGCTTAGCCTCAGCATCAGGAACTCCAGCCCCGGTTCGCCACGGTACGCCGCTTCCACGATCGTCACCTCAGGCGGGGCGTTGCGCGCCTCTTCCAGTGCCGCCTCGATCTCCTCGTCAGTGGTCGTCAAAACCCAATCAGCCATTGATGATCCTCCAAAGCTCCATCAGCTTATCAGCATGTTCCGTGGCTGTCCGCAGAACATGGTTCACATCCGACCGCTTCCCATTTGGGGGAATAATTGGCTTCGCTCTTTGCGCCAGCCTGACTTTCCCGTTCACAAGTTCGACAAGAACTTCGATTCCCGCATAAAAGCCATGCACATGCGGCGGCAGGTGATCATGCGAGTACGCGACAAACCACACGCCGTCAAAGGTCTTCGAGCCCACATCTCCACTCTAGCCGCCCAGCCCTTTCCTTACAACAGTTTTCCTGCGCCAATCCGTTCCATTCCTGCGCCGCCGCGCAACTGGTATTCTCAACCTGCAATGAAGAGTGAACCCAGCACCGACGCCGCCAAGCCGCCCATCTATCTCCTCGATTCGATGGCCTTCATCTTCCGCGCCTATCACGCCATGCAGCGCCAGCGCCCCATGACCACACGCACCGGCATCCCCACCGCGGCCACCTACGTCTTCGTCAACATGATCAACAAGCTGCGCAAGGACTTCGCCCCGCAGCTTCTGGCCGCCGTATACGATCTCCACGGCCCCGTCTTCCGCGACGAGCGCGCCCGCGAGATGAAGCCTCTGCGCCGCTGGAACGCCCGCACCCAGCAGTTCGACGAGGTGGACTACGCCGGCTACAAGGCCAACCGCGCCGAGACGCCCCCCGACCTCCTCCAGCAACTCCCCTACATCCGCCGCGCGCTGGAGGCCTTCCGCATCCCCATCCTCAGCTACGAGGGCTTCGAGGCCGACGACGTCATCGGCACGCTCGCCGCGCGTCTCTCCGCCCTCGGCCATCGCGTCTTCGTCGTCTCCTCCGACAAGGACATGATGCAGCTCGTCACGCCCGAGGTCAGCATCCTCAATCCAACCAAGGACAACCTCGTCCTCGATCCCGCCGGAGTCGAGTCCGTCCTCGGCGTCCCGCCCAGCCGCGTCATCGATGTGATGGCCCTGCGCGGCGATGCGGTGGACAACATCCCCGGCGCGCCCGGCATCGGCGACAAAGGCTCCGTCGAACTCATCCAGCAATTCGGCTCGGTCGAAGCCGCGCTCGACGCCGCAGTCTCTACGCCCGACTCCATCAAGCGCAAAACCTATCGCGAATCGCTGCAAAATAATCGCGACAACATTTTGCTGTCGAAGGAACTCGTCACCATCCACACCGCCGTCCCCATCGAGCTCTCTCTCGATGCGATGCGCACCCAGCCGCCCGACAACGCCGCCTGCCGCGAGCTCTTCAGCGAACTCGAATTCACCACCATGCTCAAGGACCTCGCCCCCGCCGCCACCAACGCCGCCCTGGAGTACAACCTCACTCCCACCGCCGCCGACCTGGCCACCCTCCTCACCGAAGCGCGCACTCCACCAACAGCGGGTGCCCCACATCTCGTCTCTGAGATGTGGGATTCCACCAAATCCCGCGGCCTCGCCATCGCCATCGCCGAAGACGCCCACGCAATCGCCGAAGAGACCTCCGCCGATTCCGATTCAGAGTCCAGCGAAGCCGAACCCGAACCACCCCCCGCCGAAACGATGTACATGTTCGCCGCGCCCGCCGCCCACGCATCCCCTGCGCCCACGCCTTCGTCCGCTGGTCCCTGTTCCCTGACCCCTGCCCCCTGTTCTCTTGGCCTCTCCATCGACGGAGCCTCTGCCATCGAGACCACCCTTGAAGCCCCCGACCTCCGCGCCGCCCTCGAAGACGCGACCCTCCCCAAGCTCGTTCACGATCTCAAGTCTGTCCTGCGCGCGCTCGCCCCGCACAACATCACCCTGCGCGGCGACATCACCGACGTGATGCTCCAGAGCTACCTCATCAATCCCACGCATGCCTCGCACACGCTCCCCGACATCGCCGCGCGCTCGACGAATCGCGCGCTCGTCCATCAGCCGACGAAGTCCAATCCCGCCGACCCCAATCGCCTCCCCGAAGCCGCCGCCGCCATCGTCCGCCTCGCCCGCGTCTTCGCCCAGCAAATGGCCGAGAGCGACGCCGCCGCCGCGTCCTCCGACTCAACCCTCGGCCCCGTGCAGTCGCACCCCCTCCTCCACCTCTACCGCACCATGGATCTCCCGCTCGTTCCCGTCCTTCTGCGCATGGAGCAGGCCGGCGTCCGCATCGACACCGCCGTTCTCTCCGCCATGTCCACGCGCCTCGCCGTCGAAATGGACACCCTCGCCGAGCGCATCTTCGCCTCCTCCGG
>JBEKCX010000572.1:0-2999 GCA_050014655.1 Occallatibacter sp.
GTCACGCCCACCGGTGGCCTCACCGCCGGCCAGGCCGCCGCCATGAAGATGCAGGCCAATCTATTGCCCAGCTTCTCGTTGATGGAGACTGTCGAAAAGGTCTCCACCGACGCCGACACCTCCAGCGGCGGACGCGGCGATCCCCAGACCAACGCCAACATGCGCAACTGGATGGAGTGCGTCCGCTCGCGCAAGACGCCCAACGCCGGCATCCGCGCCGGCTACAGCCACTCCATCGCGCTCTGCATGAACGTCGCCGCCATCCAGACCGGCCAGAAGGTCACCTTCGACGACAAAACTCAGCAGGTCATGGTCGGAGGTAAGCCATATGCCTTCGCATAAACTGCCACTGTCTTGCTTATGGGCACGGCTTCAGCCGTGCCGTAACCGCCTCACCAATGTCGCGGCTTTAGCCGCTGAGGTACGTTTTTATGCGCTAGTTGCCATCGGCCTCGTGGCCCTCATCCCCACAACCCTCCACGCCCAGAAGTCCGGTGTCGCCGTCACCGTCAACGACTCCGCGCACCGTGTCGACATCGCCATCGATGGCGCGCCCTTCACCTCCTACCTGTGGCATACCAACCAGCGCAAGCCCATCCTTTACCCGCTCCTCGCTCCCGACGGAACCACCCTCACCCGCGGCAATCCACCCCTGCCCGGCGAACGCACCGACCATCCCCATCACGCCGGCCTCTGGTTCAACTACTCCAACGTCGACAACATCGACTACTGGAACAACTCCGACGCCATCAAGCCCGAGGCCCGCGCCAGATACGGCTCCATCGACCACGACCGCATCGTCTCCGCCAGGAGCGGCGCCACCTCCGGCGAACTCGTCACCGAATCCACCTGGTACCCCGCCTCCGACGTCCCCGCCGTCGGCAGCAACCAGCAGCCGCCCGTCCTCCACCAGACCACGCGCTACGTCTTCTCCAAGCTCACCATCGACGGCAGGCCCGCCCGCGCCATCGACATGACCGTCACTCTCAACGCCCTGCAAACCTCCGTCTTCCACGACGACAAGGATGGCATGCTGGGCCTGCGCGTCGCCCACTTCCTCGAATCGGCCACCGCAGCGCCCGAGACCCTCCGCGACGCCAATGGAATTGCGACTCCCGTTGCAGCTTCCACCTCCGGCGCTACCGGCGTCTACCGCACCAGCGAAGGCAAGGTCGGCAACGATGCCTGGGGCACGCGCGCAAAGTGGTGCGAACTCTCCGCCACTACTCCTGACGGCAAGGCAGAAACTATCGCCGTCTTCGACCACACCGGAAACCCCAACTATCCAACCTACTGGCACGCCCGCGACTATGGCCTCTTCGCCGTCAATCCTCTCGGCGCGCACGGCTTCGATCCTAAGACCCCAGCCCTCAACTTCACCCTCGATAAGGGAAACTCCGCCACCTTCCGCTACCGCATCCTCCTCATCTCCGGTACCGTCACCGATGCTGGCCTCAACCTCCAGTCCGACGCCTTCAACAACACCAAGTAGCCGGGTGCCCCATCCATTCCGCGCTCGTTGCGGAATGGGTGGGATCTCGTGTGACGCGCAGTGAGTTGTTGAACTGATCCCGCGACGGACATGTTTTGTTCGTTATGGGCACAGGCTTAATGTAAGAAAGCATCATGTGGACAGATGTCTTCCGGTATGCTGACCACTCCCGCCAAACGTACCGGATATGCCTACAATAAAGCCGAAATCGTATAATCGCCCGCGATTGTGCGTCTCGTATATTCGGACACTTGGATTGAAAAGGCTCACGATGAATGTAATCGGTGAGATGATGCCATGCCAAAGACCAGCCCAAAAACCAGCGGGCTGCGCTCCTGCAATCTGATATTTCGAGCCGGGACCTGCCACTGCCAATACATTTGCCATAAGCTGGAATCTCCTTTTCAGCCCAGATTTGCTCGGATTATACCCCTCAGCAGTATGGCAATGGTTAAGCTGGAGTTCCGGTCGAAAAACAGAGCGATTTCGTGTCACCGTGGACTCGACCGCGGGTGCCCTATGTCTTGCTTCTGAGATATGGGTTGTATTCGGCTGCCCCATTTATCGCGGTCTCATGGCGCATGGATGGATTGCCCCTTTTGTTTGTCATTCCGCAGCGCAGCGGAGGAATCTGCTTCTTCTTTTGCCCTTGCTTCTGCTCTTTGGAGGGAGCGTGGGGCTTCACAGGTTGCAGAAAAACTCTGTTTTGTTTAAGGGCACGGCTTCAGTCGTGCCGTAAGTGCAGCATAATCAATGAGGGCTTTAGCCCCTGAGGTCAGCTTTTCAGCCCAATCAAGCCTTTTTCAGCACCCTCTTCAGCCCCACGAATAATGGCCTCTCGAAGGAAGGGCTTCAGCCCTGGGCCTTCCCTCCTCACACGACGGATGAATGTTCCACCCAAAATGCCATACTGGCTGCACCGCTTGTTGACATACGATAGTTATCGTACTAGAGTTACGGGATGCTTGGGAGGAGAGAGCAGGTGGTTTGTATGCGCATACAGATACGGAAACGTGCTTCGCGCGGAGTTGGCGTTGGGTTCGCCTGCCTTGCTCTGCTTCTGACAGCCGCAAGTTATCTCTGCGCCCAGCAGAAGCCCGCAGCAAATCCAGCCCAGTCGGCAGATTCCGCTCAGCCAGCCCAACGCGACTACCGTTTCGAGGTCGCTTCGATACGGTCTACCGATCCTTACGGTCCTAACAGGGCTGGGACGGCACATCCGTACTCACCTGGTCGTTACAGACAAGAAAGGATATATCTCGGAGGCTTGGTGGACGATGCCTTCGGAATAGAGCAGGACTACCAGATCAAATACCCGCAATGGATGCAAACGGTCTATTTCGCCGTCAACGCCACTCTTCCCGAGGGTGCTACGAAAGCGGACCTGCCGATCATGATCCGACACCTGCTGGAGGACCGCTTTGCACTCAAGTACCACCATGAGACGCGACAGATGGCTGGCTACGAGCTAGTGGCGGCGAAGTCCGGCTTGAAGATAGCAAAATCG
>JBEKCX010000573.1:0-2668 GCA_050014655.1 Occallatibacter sp.
GCCGGTTGTCCTTTCCTGAGTGAGTTTTCCACAAGTCCAGGACTGGACTCCCCGCTCAGGATCGCATCGACTTCGGCGCACGGCACGAGAACGCAGCCCGTCAGACGCGCTCAAACAGGCCCAGCAGGGCCGCTCTCAGCCCCTTGGCGGCTCACGTGGGCCAGTGGCGTTACAATCCCTTCAGCAGTTCCGAGAGCGTTGTTTCGAGGGCAGAGGCGATCTTGCTGAGAGTGCGGAGTCCCGGCTCGCGTGTACCGCGCTCCAAGTCTGAGATGTGGACTTCGTGGACGCCGGACTGTTCGGCTAGGTCAATCTGCCGCCAGTTCCGGGCGCGGCGCAGCTTCCTGATCCGCTCGCCCGTCGCCGCACAGATGTCCTTTGCCATGCGTCCATGATCGGATTAGCCTTTGCGCTATATTTAGTGCGTACACTCTCTGGAGCGCGGAAGGTGGTCAATATGCAGTTGCACCGAAAGATTGCCTCTACGTTGCTTGTCTCGATTGCCCTATTCGCGTCCTGCTGTTTCTTGGCTCTTTCTGGTGCGGCCTATGCGGACACCGAATGGCGGATTCCGGGAAATTCAAGCTACGTTGAGTTTGATAATGGGACGGTTGTCTGCGGTGAAGAGTACGACAGCTATCACGAAAGCCGAACCGGAGAGGTGTGCGCCGGTGGCCGGTATGACAGCTATCACGAGAGCCGAACCGGACAGGTTGCCTGCGGTGGCCGGTACGACAGTTATCACGAAGGTCGAACCGGACAGGTATGCGCGGGCGGGCAGTACGACAGCTATCACGAAGGTCGAACCGGAGAGGTCGCCTGTGGCGGCCAGTACGACAGTTATCACGAAGGTCGAACCGGCAAAGTGTGCTTCGGCGGCCTATATCGCCCGTAATGCACAACGGGGGGTATGACCAAGAGTTTCTTGGAAGGAGGTTTTGACCTCTACGGGAAGGCACCGCAGTCGCTCCGGAATCGTTTACTTTCAGAATCATTTGAGAAGGGGAAAGAGCATGGGAGCACGATTCCTTGGCCCGTGCGTGGCTCTGGCGCTGCTGGCGGGGCTTGCAGGTTGTGACACCAGCAGTCCAAGTCCCATTGCCGAAAACCGCGCGGTGTCAAGCAAGGCCCCAGCCGCATCGGTCGCGTTACCTCATGCCCCGCATATCTACGCGGCAGGTATGACGTGGCAGCAGGGTCGCCAAGCGCAGAAGATAGGTGTACCACTAGCCGTGGTTGAAGAGCAGTTAGCTGGGGAAGGGGATGATCCAATCTGGAACTACTCGAACTTGTTCGACAATCCGCAGATGGCCAACGCAATTGATCTTGCTCTTCTCTCGAAGGACAACTCAAAGGTTATGGAGCTTGGCGGTCAACGGGCGCTGGAATTCGTTGAACGGTTGGAAGCCCTGAACGCCTCCTTTTCTGATTTACCTGCTACTGCTGGAATATCGGAATCTCCAGTTCGATATGTTGTTAGTGGGTATGACTTTCGCTATCAAATTGCACTGAAAGAGCGCGGGATCGGTGCGTCGCTCACGGCGTATCCTGAAATCTCAAGAGCTTACGTCGAGTGGTTATACAAGGTTGCCGATATAGCTGACCCAAGCAAGGCTGGGAGCAGAGGAAAGGCTGCACCATGACCTCTCGGTACCGCCGTTGGCTTCGACAACAGAATCTTGACGCTATCAGACAGCGAGCAGCCAGTGGCGACACTGCGGCGCAATGCGACCTGGGGATGATGTACACAAAAGGTGAAGGGGTGCGCCAGAGTGACACGCAAGCGGCAGCGTGGTATCGCAAAGCGGCTGAGCAGGGCGACCCAAGAGGGCAGCTTGGTCTCGGCGCGAAATACTACTACGGCCTCGGTGTGCCCCAGGACTACACGCAAGCGGCAGCGTGGTACCTGAAGGCGGCTGTAAAGGGTGAGCGCGAAGCGCAGCGCCTTCTTGGTGGCCTCTACTACTTCGGCCACGGTGTGCCCCCTAACTATGCGCAAGCAGCAGCTTGGTATTGCCATGCGGCTGTGCAGGACGACCACAGCGCACAGCGCCTTCTTGGTGACCTGTACTACTTCGGGCGCGGTGTACCACAGGAATATACACACGCGGCAGTGTGGTATCGCAAAGCGGCTGAGCAGGGCAACCTTGCAGCGCTGCTCAGCCTCGGATACCTGTACAGCACCGGGCGTGGAGTACCTCAGGATTACGCGGAAGCCTACTTCTGGTTCGAGATAGCGCACGTAACGAGCAAACGAGCCGAATTCGATCTGGTGGGATTAGTCCTATTCGGGAGAAGGGTAGATGTGCCTATTGCCGGCAAAGGTGAAACTGTCGATCTTGCGTCTACGGAGGATCGTGACGAAGCCGCCTCGCACCTGACGCCAGCCGATCTATCCCGCGTACAGGAGCGGGCGCGGAAATGGTCTGAGGATCACCCGGCAAAGCCGCAATGAGCAGAATCCTACCTTTTGCATTGTTCGCCCGCCGCCGGTCGCGCCATGAATCATTTTCACTCAAACGGTCATTCAACGATTTCATGCGTTACATTGATGTTTATCGCAGTTTGCGGCGCTCAGTGGCTCAGGCTAGAGCTAGTCTCCGGCACACTGAACGTGCGGGTGCATTCTGACGTGCGGGGTGCGTTGTTGGTTCATGGTAGGATTCGA
>JBEKCX010000574.1:0-32903 GCA_050014655.1 Occallatibacter sp.
CGGAAGCGTGGGGAAAGTGAATGTCTGGCGGCGATCCGAGAGGGGCATCGTCAGCGGCGCCAGTTCTATGTCCTGCCTCTTCCAGGATGGCTCGTACTCAAAGGCGTAGCATCCGAGCGCTGGGTCTGCTGTTGCGGCTCCTACCCTCTTGCCCCATATGAGCACTTCAATGACATCGACGGGCTTCATAGATTACTACCCCGTGATCCTGAAGATTGGCGTACCCGCCGCCTTGTTTTCGAACTGCGTAGTAGAGCTAAAGGGCTTACCGACGGCTTGGGAGCAAGCAATTCCAGGCCGTCTAAGGAGTCAAGAGCCTTTAGGACTCGCAGGAGCGACTCGACAGTTGATCCTCGGCCAGCTTCGAGATTCCTCAGTGCTCTCTCGGATATCCCAGCCTTCTCCGCAGTGGTAAGTTGATCGAGATTCTTTGAGAGACGAAGAGCCTGAAGCTGTTCTCCAAGCAGGACTTGGAGTTCCGAGATCGACCTAAAGGACAAATCGCTCATATCGGAATAATACTACCGATTAAAGCGCAAAGCAACGATAATCGGTAAAACTATGCCGTTTATGTGAAATGTATCCAAGTCGTAGACTGCGACTTGATGTGGCAAGTGCTTCTTCCGCATTGCTCCCCTCCTTCTTGCCGGCCTTTTCATGGCAGGCTGCGCACCAAGTCACTACAGCAAGGGCATATCCTCGTTCGCCGCTGCCGCCGCGCCCGCGCTGGACAAGGTAGGCATGCTCTTCCGCCGCTGATCAAAGCCGCCAACCCGTCGATCCAGACCCTGTGCGCCCTTCTGGGCGACGATCTGACGACCCTCAAGGTACAAACCGACTCCGATTACAGCATCCTCCTGATGGAGCAGGCTCAGTTCATCAACGAGAACATGTCGCGGATGGGTGCAGTCCAGCAGCGTGAGCAGAAGCTCAAGCTGTTCCAGATTGAAGAGGACGGGCAGAAAGCAGATGCCAGTCTGTCTGCAACGAAGGAAGCCGTGAGCAAGCTGGCGGAGACCCACCACCGCCTCGCCACCGGAGGAACCAAGTGAACCAGAACGACACCCGGGCCGCTCTTGAAGCGGCCGCACGTAGCACGTACAACGCCTACTGGGACGTCAAGGACGCCGCGCTCAAGCAGCAGCTCCTCGACTTGTTCGGCAACATCTCAGACGTCTCCACCAAACTCAACCAGGAAGATCTGCAGTCGCGTGACGACGCGTTCAAGAACGCAGCTAGCGCAATGTCTCAGAAGGTGCTGCCTGGCATCAAGCAGCTGACCAAGAGCGTGGCCGAGATCGCCGAAGTCGAGGGAACTCTCAAGACCGCCATGTCAGACCTGGTCAAGGTCTCCGCAAGCGTCGGTTTCTTCGGGTTGCCGGCGATTTAGTTGAGGGTGATCTGCAAAAGAGAAGGGCCAGGTCTTCAGATCTGGCCCTTCTCTTTTGGCCGTGGTGTAATGTGGTGAAGTCATGGAACACACCTCAGAGTCTGAGCACAGGAAGACGGCGCGCCCCGAGCAAGGTGCCGCGGTCCGTGCATCCATCAGCTTTCCGCCCGAGCTAATGTGACTATCGCACCCTCGATCCTCGAACAGTACCCGGATCTGAACGAAGTCCAACGTGAGATTGTCGGCCATATGGATGGACCGCTGCTCGTGGTGGCGGGGCCAGGGTCTGGGAAGACTTACAGCATCGTACTTCGAGCGCTGAATCTGCTTCTTCTGAGCAAGGCGTTGCCGCGAGAGATTGTACTCTGCACTTTCACAGAGAAGGCTGCATTTGAGATGCGCGACCGACTGTCCGCCGCTGCACAGAAGGTCCGGTATCAAGGCGATCTGTCGGAGTTGCGCGTCTCGACAATTCACGGGTTGTGCAACCAGATTCTGACTCAGCATCGCCATCGAACTGATCTTGGGAATAGCTACGAGACGCTAGACGAACTTACGCAACTGCTGTTGATCTTCGAGCATTTCGACGAAATAATCGGACCAGCCGAGGACGGACTCTATCTCCAACGCTGGAAGACACGATGGACGGCCATCGAGGGCGCACGGGGTTACTTCGACAAAATTACTGAGGAGCGCGTAGACGCAACGCGCCTTGAGAGTTCAACGGATGCGTTTCTGAAACGGCTTGGTGCGTCGTACCGGGCCTATGAAGCTGCGCTCTTCGCGAGTAACCGCACTGACTTCGCACATCTCCAAAGTATCGTTTATGAGCTTCTCCTTAGCTCAGAGCATCGGGACGCGTTGGCAAGCGAATTACGCTACATGCTCGTGGATGAATACCAAGACACGAACTACATCCAGGAGCAACTACTGCTCAAGCTCACTGAGGGGACCGACAATCTCTGCGTCGTTGGCGACGAGGACCAGAGTCTCTATCGGTTTCGTGGCGCGACCGTCCGAAACATTCTTGAGTTTCCGACTCGCTTCGCAAATTGCAGGGTGATCAAGCTCACAACGAACTACCGTTCTCACCGTGCCATCGTTGAACGCTATGACCGCTGGATGGCTTCGGCTGACTGGTCTAACCCGCGGGGAGTGTCATTCCGGTTTGACAAAACTATCGAGGCTGATCCGAACGGACAGCATCTTGACTATCCGGCTGTCATCAGCATCTGGGGGCGAGATGCAAGGGATGAAGCTGATCGCTTCGCAGACCTCGTGGAGTTTCTGAAGCGCGAATCGGTCATTGAGGACTACAGCCAGGTGGCCCTGCTGCTGCATAGCGTTCGAGAAGACCACAGCGGATCTTACCTCGCCGCGCTTGAGACCCGCGGAATACCAGCTTTTTGTCCCAGAGCCCGAGCGTACTTCGAAAACGACGAAATCCGTCTCATGGTCGCTTGCTTTGCCGTGCTCTTCGGGTGGTACGGGCCGGGTCGAGGCGAGGTAGGCGGCGCCGTTGGGGAACTGGCGCGCTACGTCGATCAGGGTATTGTCGAATTGGGTCGAGGCTATTCCACGCCCCATCCTCTAGCCCTGTGGCTGCAAGCGAAAGTGGGTGAGATCGCAGCGTTGCGTGAGAAGGAGTCCCTTGATTTACGCCCGGCAGACTACTTTTATGGACTGCTGGCCCTCAAGCCCTTCGCAGAAGCGGTCCGGAACGAGAACTCAGCGCGGAACCTTGCAATCTTCTCTCAGCTTCTGAACGTCTTCCAGAGCTATTACCACTACACCGTCGTCACCCATCGCAATCGCGAGTTCCTACGGTTTCACCTCTTTAACAGCTTCCTCCGTCTGCTCCACGATGGAGGCATCAACGAGTACGAGGATCCGGACCAGCCATTCCCAAAGGGGTATGTGCAGGTAATGACGATCCACCAGGCGAAGGGCTTGGAGTTCCCCGTGGTCGTGGTCGGCAGCCTCAGTACGCAGCTCTCCAGTCCCAAGCAGATCGACCGCGATCTCGGGCCGTTCTACCATAGGACGCCCTTCGAGCCAGAAGATCGGGTGACCGGCTTCGACCGCATGCGGCTGCACTACGTTGCGTTCTCGCGGCCTCAGAAGGTGCTAGTTCTCACCGCGCACGAAGCCCCAAAGAACCACTTCGCGCCTATCTGGCAGGGCCTTCCGCAATGGCCCTACATTCAGAAGGAGCTGCTGGCGGCGCAACGCTTCAGTCTGATCCAGAGAATGCCGGTCAAACGCGCTTACAGCTTCACAGGCGACCTCAAGGTATATGAAACGTGTCCGCGCCAGTACCAGTTCTTTCGTGAGTACGACTTTACGCCTTCTCGTTCAGCAGTGATCTTCTTCGGCTTGCTCGTACACCAAACTATCGAGGAGATCCACCGCATCGCGATGGATGGGAAGCTTGACACGTTGAGCGAGCCGCGAATCCGCGAGCTGTTTGATCGCACCTTCCGGTTTCTCTGCCTGAGTGATGTCCGGCCCATCGGCGACGATGCCCGACAGGGGGCATTCCGTCAGGTAATGAATTATTTCCGCCAGAATCAGGAAGAGATGCGGCGAGTCATTCAGACGGAAGTGGACGTCTCGATCGAGAAAGATGGCTACATCCTCGTGGGCAAGGTGGATCTGTTGCTCGGTCGCGATGGTAAGCTGGAGCTGCTCGATTTCAAGACTTCAGAGCGTAGCACAGACCCGCGACTGCTTGAGACATACGAGGATCAACTCTGCACCTACGCGCACATTTTGGAGCGCCGACACGGCAAGCGACCAGAGCGGCTGTTGCTCTACTGGACCGCCGAGGCGAACAAGGCGGACGCGCTCATGGAAATGCCGTACACGCCCGAGAAAGTGGATGGCGCGGGTCGACGATTCGACGGCGTGGTCGCAAAGATCCAAGCGGGAGATTTCAGGGTTGCTCACGTGCCGGAGCGGAAGGTCTGTAAGGAATGTGACCTCAAGAGCTTTTGTGCTGGAGAAGGACTCATAAAGACGTTCGCGGAGTAGGTATGGGGTTAGACTACAGCGCAATAAAGACCAACAATGTTGAGCGGTACGGAACCGACATTGGGCGTATCGGACCGATGCTGCTTGCCCAGCGCTATGCCGAGCGAGCGCACTTCATATTCGAGCTGCTTCAGAATGCCGAAGACGCACTAGGGCGACGCGACGGATGGAGGGGATCGCGTACGGTTTCGTTCAAGCTTGAGAGTTCATCACTTCGCGTTTCTCACTTCGGCGCGCCATTTACTGAAGCGGACGTGCGTGGTATATGCGGTATTGCCGAAAGCACTAAGGATCTCACTGATATAGGACGTTTCGGAATTGGCTTCAAATCCGTCTATGCGTTTACATCTCGTCCGGAAATACACTCTGGCGACGAGCATTTCGCCGTTGAGAGCTATGTCTGGCCCGCCGCAATCGCACCCTGTGGCACACAGCCCAACGAAACTGTGTTCGTCCTACCATTCGGCGTGGACACCGTCGCCCGCGCAGACATCGCTACAGGTTTGCAGAGGCTTGGACCACGTACATTGCTCTTCATGAGGCAGATCGAGGAGATTGAGTGGGAGGTAGAGGGTGGCGCATCCGGGTACTACATTCGTGACAGATCGGAGCCGGTCGGAGACAATGCCCGCAAGGTCGTCGTTATCGGTCTAGAGCACGGCGGAAAGGACATCATTGAAGAGAGTTGGCTAGTCTTCTCGCGTGAAGTCCGCACAAACGATTACACTGCGGGGAGCGTTGAGATCGCATTTGCATGGGATAAGAATGCGAACAGTAAGTCACTTTCTGTGTACCCGATTGGTGACTCCCGACTTGTGGTGTTCTTTCCTACCATCGTCCCCACCAACTTAGGATTCATCGTCCAGGGCCCATTTCGCACTACACCAAGTCGTGACAACATCCCGCACGATGATCCATGGAACCAACATCTAGTCAAGGAAACAGCGACGCTTCTTGTCGAAGCGTTGCGTTCGCTTAGAAACTTTGGAGTCCTCGACACCGGCGCGTTATGTTGCTTGCCTCTGGATCGGGCGAGGTTCAGCGAAGGAAGTATGTTTGCGCCGCTGTTTGATGCGGTACGGAATGCTCTTGCATCCGAACCTCTACTGCCGACCTTTGGCGGAGGCTATGCGTCTGCCAAGAGTGTCAGGCTCTCCAGAACCCAGGAGCTGCGCGAGCTGATTAGCCCATCGCAACTGACTGCGCTTTTCGGCGAAGGTAAAGAATCGTTCTGGCTCAGCGAAGCGATTACGCAGGATCGTACACCTGGTCTCCGGCAATATCTGATGGGACAGCTTGAGATCGTTGAGGCGACGCCTGAAGCTCTCCTGCCAAAGCTCACAAAGACGTTTTTAGAACAACAGAGCGACGAATGGATCCGCCACCTCTATGAATTCCTATATGGGCAAACGGCGCTGTTGCGGCAAGGGCGTCTGAAAGGCATCCCGCTAGTCCGGCTCAAGACAGGCTGTCATGTCACACCGATGAAGGACGGACAGCCACAAGCTTTTCTCCCCGGCCCTATCGCCACCGACTTTCCCACGGTACGAAGCGCTGTCTGCGAGACCGAGGCTGCACGAGCCATGCTCTTGGCGCTCGGCCTGACCGAACCAGATCCGGTTGACGATGTTGTCAGGAACATCTTACCCAAGTACACAGGAAGGAAGATTTGGGACGAATGTGAGGAGGTTTACGAAGCAGACATCCGTCGCATCCTGACGGCCTTTCGGACTGATTCAAAAGGACAACGCGAGAAGCTGCTCGTGGCTTTACGGGAAAGCAACTTCGTCAAGGTGGTCGATGCTGGCGACGGTTCGAGTAGTGTTGCGAAACCGATCGAGATCTATATCGCCACACAGCGTCTCAAGGAGCTATTCGAGAGGGTCCCCAGTGTCCTCCTAGTGGATGATACCTGTTCATGTCTTCGGGGCGACGACGTTCGAGACCTCCTTGAAGCGTGCGGTGCTACTCGGTATTTGCAGCCAGAACCCATAGATTCTTGCTTTACTGGGCAAGATCTCTTGGAAATGCGCACCCGCGAAGGAACTCCTGATAACACCGGAATTAGCGTAGTAGAGGATTTCACACTTCGTGGGCTTGATCCGTTACTGATGATCCTAGCGAAGCTGGACACTGAGCAAGCGGCGAGGAAAGCCGAACTGCTGTGGGATGCGCTCTGTGATGTCGAGGATCGTCGCGGCACCAGCGTATTCATGGGAACCTACAAGTGGTTCTACTACCGGCAACGGGGTTGTGTCTTCGACGCCGCGTTTGTGCGGCACCTAACTGAAACAGCTTGGGTTCCAGACCGGAACGGCGCACTTCAACCGCCCAGATTAGTCATATTCGAGGAGACCGGCTGGAGACAGAATCCTTTCTTGATCACAAAGCTCCAATTCAAGCCTCCCATCATGGAGACTTTAGCCAAAGAAGCGGGTATCGAGCCGGGGGTGCTCGATCTTCTAAAGAAGCTGGGATTGACAAGCGAAGCAGAGCTAAGGACGCGGCTTGGAATAAGGGAAGAACCGCAGCAACGAGAGGGTGAGACAGACACGGAGTCCGTTGAAGACGCGCTGAAAGAGTTGTTGGGAGACGCGCCCACGCCGACGCCACCAGTCCCCAATCCGGAAGGACCCGAGCAAACTGGAGCAGGCGGCAGCAGAACGGGCGCGTCAGAATCCGTGAAAGGTGGAACCGGTGCACACAGAGGATCGGGCCCGCATGCCGCCGACTCCGTTGGTGAAGGCGGAAAGACCGCTGGTACGACCGGTGATAGGCACACGAGCAAGCCCGAAGCTGGCAGTGCACGTCCTTTTATCTCGTATCTCGGTGTGCATCCGGCTGAAGAGAACCCAGACCCAGATGGGCTTGGTCAGCAAGCACGTATCGCACTCGAAGAAGCCGCCATTAAGCTCATTCTTAAGCAAGAGTCGGCGGTGCGGCGCACGCCCACCAACAATCCTGGTTTCGATCTCGTTGAGCTTGGGCCAGACGACAAACCAGTGCGGTGGATCGAGGTGAAGGCCATGACCGGCGATCTCAAGGGCAGGCCCGTGGGTCTGTCTCGGACCCAGTTCGAAACCGCGCGGGAACGCGGAGATAGATACTGGTTGTACGTCGTCGAACAGGCTGGCTCTCCTGAAGTGGCCCACATCTTGCGGATTCAGGATCCAGCTGGCAAGGCGCGGACCTTCACCTTCGACCATGGCTGGTTGGCCGTTGCCGAAGGTGAAGACGAAAACTCACAGGATAGAGGACAAAATGGCGAAGATCGAGATCAACAAGACTGAGCTAGTCTGGCCTGGCAAGTACAACGAGGATGGGACGCTCAAGGAAGTGCCGCGAGTGAGCCTGCCGTTCCAAGTCATCGAGACTGTGAACGAAAGCCGCGCAACTCGCGAGTCGAAAAAGGTCGAGAGTATGTCTCTCTTCGACGTTTACGACGGCAAGGAGGGAGATACTTTCGAGGCGGGTTGGCGGAACAAGCTCATTTGGGGTGACAACCTCCTTGTTATGGGATCACTCTTAGAGAAATTCGCCGGAAAAATCGACCTTATCTATATTGATCCACCATTCGCTACAGGGGCAGATTTCTCATTTACGGCCGAGATCGGTGAATCAGGCGAGGAGATATTCAAAGATCAGAGTGCTATTGAAGAGAGGGCTTATCGCGATACATGGGGTCGTGGCATCGATTCCTACCTAGGGATGCTATTTGACCGATTAACGGTCATGCGTGACCTGCTTTCTTCGACGGGCAGTATTTACATCCACATCGGACCAAACATCAATCATCTTGTCCGCAGTGTTGCCGATGAAGTCTTCGGATTTGACCGCCAACTGAACGAAATCATATGGAGACGGGCGTTTGCCCACAGCGATTCCAGCCGCTGCGGAATTATTCATGACGCCATTCTCCTGTACAGCAAATTCGATACGTGGACTTGGAATGAGGTTCGTCAGGAACCAGATCCCGAATACGTCGAAACTTTCTTCGACTCCTACGACGAAAAGGTGAAAAAACGATACCAGCGTATAACGCTGACCGCCCCGGGCATTACGAAAAACGGACCGTCAGGTAAACCATGGCGTGGCATCGATCCGTCTGCAATCGGGCGACACTGGGCAAAATCACATAGTGAACTTGATCGCCTTGATCAGGAAGGTAGAATCCATTGGCCAAAGAAGGGAGTTCCCAGACTAAAACGATACGAAGACGAGTACGAAGGGATGGTCCTTCAGGATATTTGGACTGATCTCAACAAGATTCATAACCAGTCTTCGGAAGCTACAGGATACGATACACAGAAACCTGAAGCTCTCCTTAACCGCATAATTCGTGCGTCGTCATCCGAGGGGGACCTCGTTGCCGACTTTTTCTGCGGCTCCGGCACTACACTCGGCGTATCAGAGAAACTTGGTCGTCGCTGGATAGGTTGCGACCTGGGACGTTGGGCGACACACGTTACCCGGAAGCGCATGCTCGGAATTCAAAACTGCAAGCCTTTCGAGGTGCTTAACCTCGGGAAGTACGAGCGTCAGTACTGGCAAGGCATTACCTTTGGTGAATCGAAAGACAAACCGCTAACAGAGCGGGCACTTTACGAATATCTGGCTTTTATCCTAAAGCTCTATCGTGCCCAGCCTTTGCCAGGCATGGCACACTTGCATGGAAAGAAAGCCAAAGCGCTGGTGCACATCGGAGCGGTTGACGCACCGGTGACAATTGGCGAGATCAGCGCGGCGGTCGAAGAGTGCGTCAAGCTCAAGCAGGGTGAGCTGCATGTCCTGGGATGGGAGTGGGAGATGGGTCTTCACGATCTCATGGTTGAAGTCGCGAAGAAGAAGGCGGTAAAACTGCTACTCTTGCAGATCCCGCGAGAGGTGATGGAGCAGCAGGCTGCCGCGAAGGGTGACGTGCGCTTCTTCGAACTGGCCTTTTTGGAAGCTGATATCAGACAGCCCAAGAAGCTCACCATGCAGGTGATACTTAAGGATTTCGTTATCCCAAATACCGAGCTGATCCCTGAGGATGTACGAAGCAAGGTCAAGAAGTGGTCCGACTACATCGACTATTGGGCCGTAGACTGGGACTTCCAGAGCGACACCTTTATGCAAGGGTGGGTGGCTTACCGCACTCGCCAGGAGCGCAAGCTTCCACTCACCTCCGATCAGCATTCATACGATAAAGCGGGCAAGCACCGCATCATTGTAAAAGCGATCGACATTTTCGGCAATGACACCTCACAAGCGTTCGACGTGGAAGTAAAGTAGCCATGACAAGAGCACTTATCAGCTATGACAAAGATTTACCGGAGATTGCTAATCGCCGACCGTGGGAGAAGCCGACCTCGTTCTTGGTGAAAGACGACGAGGCTCCGACAGGATGGCGGGAAAACACGTCGGGACGGCGACCCAGCCAGCTATTGTTGGTACCGAGAATTCGTCCTATCGTAGATGCCTGGCGGATGGGCGATCCGTCCAAGGGGATCGAACCATATGCTGGTGCGTCCGATGTGACGCAACGCTTGTTTGAGTACTGGTTCAACGAAGACCATGAGGTGTTTGGCTTCCAGGTACCGTTCCGCTATTACTTCTGCCAGCGTGAAGCCATTGAGACACTGGTCTGGCTCGTAGAGATTGCGGGTGTGCGCGACGCGCAGGAGCTGATCAACTCCTATGCAGAGGTCTACAGGAAGGACCTGTACACCGACAACATCGTCTTTCAGACCACAATGGACGGTCGGCGGCAGATCCGCCGCTATGTTCCAGAGCTGGAGGGCGAAGGTGTGCAGGACCTGCCACCCGAGGACTTGCGACGCTTTGCATTCAAGATGGCTACGGGCTCGGGCAAGACTTGGGTAATCGCTATGGCGGTCGTCTGGTCGTACTTTCACAAGAAGCGCGTGGCCGGGTCAAACCTTTCCACGAACTTCTTGATTGTCGCGCCGAACGTCATCGTCTATCAGCGATTGGAAAGGGACTTTGCCAGTAACCAAATATTCCACAACCTACCTTTGGTTCCACCTGAGTGGGAGCCATTCGAACTGAAGACGATCGTAAGGGGCACGTCCACGGAGCCGGAAGCGTCAGGCAATCTGTTCCTCACCAACATCCATCAGCTCTACGAGTCACGAGACCAGGAATGGACCCCACAGAACGCCGTGGAGGCCCTCCTGGGCAAGAAGCCTGCTAAGGATCTGGCAAACGGGCAGCGTTCGATGCTGGAAAGGATCAAGTCCCTCAAAGACATCGTCGTGCTCAACGACGAGGCACACCATGTCCATGACGAGGACCTCGCTTGGAGTCAGTCGCTACTCGCGATCCACAGGGCGATTCCGACGGGTCTCGGCCTCTGGCTCGACTTCTCGGCAACGCCGAAGGACCAGAACGGGATGTATTTTCCCTGGACCGTGTGCGACTACCCGCTCGCCCAGGCGGTGGAGGACCGTATCGTTAAGGCACCACTGATCGTAACGAAGGAGGATGACCCCAAGCAGCCGAAAGAGGATCCGGAGCACATCACAAAGGAAAATGTTGCCGAGAAGTACGGCTACTGGTTACGCGCTGCTGTTCAGCGATGGAAGGAACACTGGAGCGTTTACAAAAAGCTCAACACCAAACCAGTGCTCTTCATCATGGCGGAGAAGAACGTTTATGCGGATGCTCTAGGTCAGTACCTATGGAAGTCGAAGGAGTTTGGGCTGAAGGAGTCCGAGGTACTCGTGATCCATACAGATGCTGCAGGCGAGGTCACTAAGCAAGACCTGGACAAGGCCCGCGAGGCGGCTCGCGACATTGACGAAAACAATATCAAGGCCATTGTTAGCGTCATGATGCTGCGCGAGGGCTGGGATGTACGCAACGTGACTGTGGTGCTTGGCTTGCGGCCGTTCACGGCGAAGGCGGAGATCCTGCCCGAACAGGTAATTGGTCGCGGTCTCCGCCTGATGACGCAGGTGAGTCCGGACCGCACACAAACGCTGGAGGTGCTGGGCACACGCAATTTGCTCCAGGTGCTGCGTACCCAGCTCGAAGCAGAAGGCGTAGGCGTTACGACGACCAAGGTCAATCCGCCGATGCCGGTCATCATCGAGCCCGTACAGGAGCGCATGGCCTACGACATCGGTATACCGATCACGAAGCCTCGGCTCGTACATGACATTCGCAAGCTCTCGGATATGGACGTGACATCCCTGGACCCAATCTTCGAGCAGGAGGACCTATCGGAGGTTTATCGGGTCAAGCTGAAGCTGGAGTTCGTCACAACAGAGACCGAGGTGCACCAAGCTGAGATAGGCGTCGGAGACCTCCCAACACAGCAGGAATTGCTTGGGTCCGTCACCAACAAGGTCATTGACCGCGCGAAGTTACCCAATCGCTTCGCCGAACTTTATCCGTTGATCAGGGACTATGTCACCACGCGTTGCTTCGGTCAGATGGTTGACCTGGAGAGCGATACTGTCCGGTCGCACCTCTCTCGTCTTGAAATCCAGGAAGGCATTGCCAAGTATCTAGCCCGCAAGATCGGGGAGCTGACCATCGACCGACGAGCCATCGAGTTCGAACAGGCCGACTACAAGCTTTCGCAGACCAAACCATTTAGCTGGCGGCGCAACCTCCCGCCGCTAGTCGCGAAGAAAACGGTGTTTAACTACGTCGCGACTTATAACGACTTCGAGAGGAGTTTTGCCGAGTTTCTCGATAGCAAGAAAGCTTCTGACGTACTGCGCTTCGCGGCACTTGGAACCACAGAGCAGGGAGAATCCGGCTCGCAATTCCGAGTAGAGTATCTGAAGCCAAGCGGCGCGATCGGGTTCTATCATCCGGACTGGGTGGTAGTGCAAAAGTCCGAAGATGGCGAAGTCAACTGGATAGTAGAGACGAAAGGGCGTGTCTGGGAGGGCACCTCCGCGAAAGACGACGCGATTCAGGAGTGGTGCGATCGAATCTCCGAGGCGACAAGTGCTCCATGGCGCTATATACGGGTGAACCAGACAAACTTTGAATTGCTCAAGCCAGCCATGCTAAGTGACCTAACTGAACCCGTGCAGCAGATCATATAGCAATCCGTCTGCTGCATCAGGGGATGCGTCTGTAGGGCGAACACGAGGTGCGTGATGAACGTTGAGGCGACCGCAATCCGGAAACTCGTTGAGCAAAAGAGCCCCGACAGAACCGTTGTGGAGAGAATCAAGTACAACGTAGCGGAAAAGGCTGTCCTGCCAAATCGCGAAGTGTTCTGGCGGCAATTGGTGATTGCTCTTCTCACCTCGCAGCAGCGGTCCACAGAGGGATCACCGGTAAGCCGCTTCGCCCAGGAGAGTCCTTTCCCTCTTGCGCTTCATGAATACAACAAGCTGAAAGACTCGCAGGTTGAGGTTGCAATTCGGAGTCGCAGCCTGCGCTTCGGGAACAGGATCACAGGATTCTTGCGCGAAAACTATACATGGCTCTTTGGTCCAGATAACGGCTGGGCGACCATTGAACCGCTTCTCAAGAAACTCGTCAAACAGCGGGAGAGTTTGCCAGAAATAAGTCAAATTGCTCTGGAGCGCGATGTGGCACACGTTCTTGGCGAGAAACTGAGGGGCATTGGTCCCAAGCAGTCTCGTAACCTCCTGCAAGAACTTGCTCTAACTCGGTACGAAATTCCACTCGACAGCCGCGTTGCAGGATGGCTGAATGAGAATTTGGGCTGGGGAATACCAATTCCACAATTGGCGGGCAAAAGATACTACGAGGGCGTGCTTGACCGAGTTCAATCTGTCTGCCAGGCGGCGGGTGTACTACCGGCGGTATTTGATGCCGCTGCCTGGGTCGCTGGGAAGAGTGGAGCGCCGTCGGCACGGCCTACGACTGTGCCGGGGTATGTGAATCACCGTGGTCAGGTAGTTATCCGCAACACCGGACTGCCAGGCACTGATCATCTACAGATGATTTACCAGCTAGGCTGCTCGAATTGCGGCCATATATACGGCGCAAATGGCAGCGACATCCATGACCGCAAATGCCCGAAGTGCCAAGACGGCGCCAAAGGACTTGACTACAAAGCTCGATGACTTGGAGTCATCATGATGGAATTATCTGCGGTTTGTATGGTCCTCTTGAATCTCTGCAATGGGGCGGTGATTTGACTATCGTTCGGGGGTTTCATGCCTTTCCCACTCGCAATGTTTCCGAAACAGTTCGACCTCATTTGTAAGCAGAAGTTCGGATGCACATACGACCTAGCTGCGCTCGAAGCGTACTTCCGAGAGCATGCGAGTGGTAATCGTCACCTGACGGCCAAAGATGTAAGCAAGGTTTTCAATCCTGAGAATACGCCCTATGCAAAGTACTGGCCGCGACCCCATATGAAAACACTGGAAGAAGCATTGGGGCAAAGGCGTCTCTATGTCGGTTTCACTAGCGAAGATCCGAAACCTTTGGTTCAGACCCTACTGTCTCTGTTTCAGAACATCGGGACGACATCCTTATTACTGAGATTCATACATCCTCAGCGATTTGGGATATTCAGCACTCCGGTCATTCACCTTCTGCAAGTGAATCGGTCGGCAACAATCGATCTCTACCTGGCCTACTGTGCTGAACTTGAACTCTGGCGAGAGCACTTCCGGATGTCTTCGGTAGCGCAAACAGAGACTGGATTGTGGACGTACGCCGAGTATACAAAGCTCGCTGACAGTGATGCAGGAGCCAAGAAGGCTAAGCAATTGTTCGAGAACGATATGTGGGTCCAACGTGAACGTGCAGCTCAGGTCATCAGACCGTTCTTTCGCCATTATGGACGGCTGCAGCTTGCCAAGATACTACTGAGTGAAGACCATATCTTATCCGGCAAGATCGCGTCTGAGGAGTACGAACGATTGTTGGGCATGGCTTCATGGTATTTACACAAGAGAACTCTGCCGCGCGAGAGAGGCGCGGCTGAGGCCTTGATCGAAGAACTAAAGAACAAGGGCTACATCCGATCTGAGGACATTGTCGAACTTGTCAGTATTTGGAAACTGCGCAACAAGGTCGTTCACCCTTCGGGCAAGCGTCCGGTGAGCGAAGAGGTAGATGCCATGATCGACCGCATAGAACGCATCTGTGTCCCGTGGGAGAAATCATTTGTATGAGTATCTATTGCTATCCAGCTATGAATAAGTCATGTGCTGTTCAATGTGACATACTTTTGCATCCGGCGTAGTTAGGCCATATGCTCTTCCCTAATGAGTGCCAAGGCTTCCAGCCGAGCCCAGACCAATCCTAAGCACCTCCGGCATCAAGCTCCTCAACCTCGATACGGACGACAAGGTCGCGGCCACCGCCGTCGTCATCCCCGAAGACCCCAAGCCCAACCGGAAAATGGCATTCTATTGCAGTAGCAGCAACAGCCCTAAACCTTGCCTGCAATCGCTGGAGGGGCACTGCCGAAATTGATGACCTTATCGCAAAGAGTATCGAGAATTGCGGACGTAGCGGGACTGGCGTGGATCTCGGCAAGAAGGTAGCCGATATAGACGGCATTCTTATCGAGATCGCCGGCATTACCAGCCTGTGCCCTGGCTCGATTCTGCATTAGTACGAATTGCTCAGCACCTTGTGGTCCCAATGCAACAATAACTTCACGCTTTACCTGATCCGCCAAATCTGACGGCCAAATCACGAGATTGTCTAGCCACAGAATCCCCGTAGGGAATAAATTGCTATCGTCTCCTCCAAAAATGCGGATAAGTGCAGTATTGTCTCGGTGATGCCTAGTCCTCTCTTCTGGCTTCGCTATCTTGTCCCCGTCAGCATCAAACACTGCCAGCACAGGGATTTGCAAACCTTGGGCGATGATGGCCGGTCGAATCATCTCACTTTTTCCATTAGCGGGAACGATGTACGCCCCTGATCGACGATACGACTGCCATTTGCCAGTGAGCACCAACCAAGCATGAATGTAAGCTACGTCTTCGAGCCCTTCAACCAATACAAGTCTTTGAGTGAAGAACATCTCGTTCAAAGCAGGCTGCAACGCTTGATGCAGTTTCGCTGCAGCGGCTGTCTGAGTTTTTAGTGGTTCCCCCACAACGGAAGCAAATCGAGCAGCCAACTCGACGTAGGAGTATTGGTGAATAGTAGCGCACAGAGACTCCCCTTCTCGCCGAACTAGACGAACGCTCTCAAAGTTGTTACCACTCACAAAATAGGGGCTGTGGGTAGTCACAATTATCTGCGAGTTGTCGTCCGCGAGCTTCTCAAAAACCCCCGCAAGGTGGCGGGCTTGAGGGGGGTGTTGATAAAGCTCAGGCTCTTCACACGCCAGGATAAGGGTCGGTCCATTAGAGTCATCAGTCGTCGCGAGTTCCTGCAAGAGCGCAAGCAGGTAACTTCGTTGGAACCCGTTCCCTAATCGAGCGAGCTTACCCTCGAAACCGCTTTCACCAGCCAAAATGCCAGCAAGAGGCTGCTCGACTCGAACCGATTTTGTAGAATCAGATTCCCAAATCACACGAATACTTGCCTCGGGATGCGCCCACTCGGTGAGTCTCCTCTGAAGTGATAGAGATATGTCATCCAGTATGGCTTTGTTATCGTCGAGCATTTTTTGGTACCGCTCGCGAGCCTGCTTCTCCAGGAGATCAACTTCTGAGCCGAAGTCCATCTTGGCTCGCACTGTACGCGCCAAAAGCTTGCCTAGCGCCCCTGATCGGGTTTCTGATTGCTCGTCACTGGCGCTTTTCACAGCAGGAATAAATATCCACTGAACATATTTACTGAGCTTATTCGCACCGCGAGTAACGCCGTAAAACTGATCCTCACTCAGAATCAGAACACACTCGTCTGGCTTTGATGCTTCATACAGCTTCAGCCCCTCGTAGATACCATCCTTGGTTTTCTTGAGCTTCAACGCTGCAATGGCTGGGTCATTCTTCTCTACATCCTCAAAAATGGCCTTAAGGTCGGCTGCGGAAGCTCCGTCACCATAAGCCTTAAAAAACGGCTTCAGCTTTTCCATTCCCATCCGTTGGCCAAACTGCTTGACTTGAGCTGCGCCTGTACTGGCGTCGAACTCAGCGACAGCAGAGACTACAAGCTTCCCCTGTCTTACATAGTCCTTGAAGTCCTCATGCGCCTCGACGCTAAGGTCCACAAATGTGACGGTGATCTCGATCCGTTCTTTCACATCGTGAAGATAGAAATCCTCGGAGACGAGTGCGGTGACATTTGTGGGCGAATTCTCGACCTCGCGAAAGAAGATATTTAGCGCACAGAGGATCGTGGACTTGCCCGCCCCGTTTGGTCCGACTATGCACGTATATGGGTATAGGTTGGCGACGCTGTCTTTCATGCAGCGAAGGTTCTTAATTGCGACGGATTCTATTCGCATTGACACCCCGCATCGGCAAAATTGTCTGAAGCAAAAGCACGATGGCTACTGCACTGCCGCCACGACACAACATCGATAGGTAGTCTTCTTCGGACGGCTCTTGGGTGCCCCTTCATCGCGCCTTTGCGATGAGTGGGCATCGCGCGCCTGCGCGAACCGCCATCCTAACACCACTCTAAATCCTTCAGCATCCGTTCCCGTAGCATCTGGTTGGTGCGCGTCTGATATCCCTGCTCTACTGCGCCGCGACCATATCCGCACTCACCCGAATTGTCCCGCTCGCAACCGTCATGCTGCGCGTCCAATCCTTATACCCGGCCTTCTTCACCACGATGTCATGCTTGCCCGGCGCCAGGTTCAGCGTAGAAGGCGTGCTCCCCGCAAAGCTCCCATCCACTTCAATATCGCAATTCGGTACATTCGCGTCGATGGTCAGCCCCGAGGTCGCAGCCGCCGGAGCCGCCGCGGCCACGGCGCTCGGCGGTGGCACAGGAGCGAACTTCGCCATGTCCAGCTTCATGTCGCCCTGCACGAACGCGGTCACCTCGGTCCCTTGCGGAATGACGATGTCCTTCCCGTGAATGAAGAGAAACAGCGGCGCTGCCGGGAAGAACACAATCGACGTAGCCACCATCGCGCCCGTCATCGCTCCCACATGGCCGCCGCCCTTGTTGTCCTGCACCGCGCGTAGTTGCAATTTCTCTCCATCGATCAAACGCACCGAGTCCACATTCACATCCAGTTTGCCGCCTCGCCCCATGCTCTTCTTCGGCGACGCGTCGGTCACGGTAGCTAGCGCCTGCCCACCCTTCGCAATCACGGGCACCCCGTCCACATCAACCTCTTCGGTCACCTCAAAAGGCACCTGGTCGCCTGCCTTCGCGGTCGCCGAAGTTAGGTTCTCGCCCAGCCGCAGCTTCACAGCGGTTCCATCTAAGAGTGTGTTTGGAACCGCTACCCGAGGCGCCGCAGGTGCGGTCGCCGCTGCGGGCGGGTTCGCCTGAGCCGGAGGTGCGTTTGTCTGGGCTAGGGAGGGGTAACCGGCGGCAAGGTATAAAGCAAGAAAGACGGCGATGGGACGCTGCATGTTTGGAAACCCGATTTTCGAAGCTTGGAAGTCAGAAATCAAGCTACTCGCAGGGAGCCGCTGATACAAGCGTCAATTTGGCGGGTTCCCATCCTTCTTCAGCCACCCGATCACATCCGAGATGACGGCGCACCCTGTAGACCCCTCAGCGCCTCAATTTGGAGGATTGTTCGGTTGTCAGACTCAGCCACACAGCACCCGTGCTCATCGTTAGACCCTTCTCGATTGCTTGGCGGCCGGCGAGATTGAACCCGGCTCCCTACATTTGTGGATGACAGGCTTTGAGTATTCGCCTATTCTTCTCCCATGTCAATGCACTACTGCCAACAGGGAGCGGTCAAGCCAAACATCTACGTGGTGACGTGCAAGAAATGCACCCGCAGCATCCCAGCCGGCGCTCAGGAGTTCCCCAGAGGCAATCTGGTGGTCCAATGCCCGCTGTGTGGTGAGCTACGCCGCTACCGGCCCTCTGAGGTCTATCTGGGCTTCCCTGACAGCCATCTCGTACAGCAACAGGTCTCCATCACGCGGAGACGGAAGGGGAGCTGGTGAGCAGTGCCGCGGGTCTTGCTCAACTTCCAACACTGCGGGGGATGGTGGAGCGTCATGCCAGCAAAGCCGACTGCCGGACGCTGATCGGCCCGGCTAGGGGGACCCACCAGGGCCCTGCTGTGGTACGCTCTCGGCATGTGCGGGCGCTACTACCGAATCGCCGACAAACAGACGATCGTTGACCACTTCCATTCCCTTGCGGCAACCGATGAGCCGTTCCCGCCCGGCTACAACATTGCACCCGGTACCACCCAGCCCGTCATCCGGCAGGGCCGCGACACGGGAGCCCGCGAGTTGGTCGGCATGCGCTGGGGCCTGGTCGGCTTCGGCTCGAGCGGACCGGATCCTACACGCTCCACGTTCAACGCCAGGAGCGAGAATCTCACCAAGAGCGACCTCTGGCGCGTCCCACTGCACAAGCGCCGGTGCCTCGTGCCCGTCTCCGGCTACTTCGAGTGGCGCAAGCCCGACAGAGTACCCTACCGCTTCACCCTACGTGACGAGCCGCTGTATGCCCTCGCTGGTTTGTGGGACGCCTGGAAGAATCCGGCTGGCGACTGGTTGCAGAGCTTCTCAATCATCACCGTGAAGGCCAGCGCCGCAATGAGCACCATCCACGACCGCATGCCTGCTATCCTGATGCCTCCCGATTACGATGAGTGGCTCGATCGTGGCGAGACCGAGCGGCCGCCCATACACCTGCTCCGTCCATTCCCCGAGACCACGCTTCAGATCCACCCGGCGAACCCCAAGGTCGGAAACGTGCGCAACCAGGGCATCGACCTGCTCGACCCCCCGTAGGCGCGTCAGTCACCCTCGCCTACAACTTCTTCCACTGGATTCTCGGCTTCACGCTGGTCTATTTTCCTCCGGCGCGCATAGCAGGCCAAGGTGCAGATCTGCAGAAAAGCCGCCGGGATGGACGGCACCCCACTCTCAATCACTCGCAACCACTCGCAAACTTCTGTACATAGGGACGTTACGGCGGTTCCTCTAAAACACGCTGGACAGAGTTCGAGTCGTCGCAACGCTCTTCGCAATTGAGAAACCGCCCCTGCCACCAGAATGAATGCCTGGTAGCTGAGCCTGGCCATACGGCGGCAGAGGGATTTCCAACGGCGAATTCGGTCGTTGCGAATCGTCTGGGCACTCATTGAGTGCATCGGCCTGTTCTCGTCAGCTAAGAACGCACGGGCGGATTGGTTTTGAGAAACCGTTTTAGGAGGACTGATCCTCGGCGATCGTGCTACGTCTTTGCTCTGCTCTTTGATGAGAAGATAGAATCTAACACCACATGATTGTGCGCGAGTTCTGTGAAGAAGATCCTCTCGAAAAGAACCATCGTGATCGCTCCAACTTCGTCCGGGAGTTAGTTCAACGTCCCATTGAGCGGGTCTGGGTGTCCGCGGGGCACCTAGCCCCACCTCCCAAGCGCATAGTGCAGTTTTGGGACGATCTTGGCCGGTTGCCCGAGGATGTTCGGGAGTGCATGGAGTCGTGGAAGAAACTCGAACGGTTCGGGTTCGAGCTTCAGGTTTTCGACGAAAGTTCTGCGCGGGAATTTATCCGGATCCACTTGGGTCCGAGATATGAGAAAGCCTTTGACAAGTGCTATCACCCTTCAATGAAGTCAGACTACTTCCGTTACTCCTATATCTTCGTGGAGGGAGGATTTTATGTTGACGCTGACGATGTCTATCACGGAGCGACAATCGATCACCTCTTTACAGATGGGCGATTGAAGCTTCAGCCTTTCTGCTATGACATTGCGACAGCTCAGATGGTTCCACCCTCAGTTTTCGCCAATCCGGGGGCAAACCAGTTAAATTGGATTTTCTACTTCAACACTACGCCTTTGATCGCAGTTCGCAATCATCCGATTGTAGAGCGTGCACTGCTGAACGCTACGACATCGCTTGAGCAAGATTTCAAAGGCGGATTGCCCGAAGTCCAGGCAGCCACTGGCCCCGGCAACCTCACCAGATCCGTATTTGAAGTTGTTGCTACTGAAAGCCGCCCGGACGAACTACTGCTCGTTGTGCACGATTGGGAGAAAACTTCCACAAGTAAGTGGCCACTCAGTTACCGGCGTGACAAGAGAAACTGGAGGCTGTCGAATCAGCAAGCGTATCGTGCCTCGTGGCGCGCGGAGGAGCTATGAACTTAGCGCGCCCTCCCCTAGCAGCTGTCAGTGGAGCTTTCCGCTTCTGGCTTGCTCTTCGGAGGCTCCTGCCAAGGCGGAAGTGTCGAACATTCGGTGTCCACGGAGGGGAGAAAGGCCCTGGAGTTGAGAAGATCTATGTCATCAACCTCGATCGTGAACCGGGCCGCTGGTCCAAGATGGAGCGAGAGCTCAGGCACATATTGGACTCGTCGGGATCTGGTCTCTTGAGCATGACTGAGCGGCATGTTGCTGTCGATGCTAATGCATTCTCGGAGGAGCCACCCAAGGATGCCGACATTGATCCGCACTATACACTTGGAGACCAGCTCTTTGTAGAACCCCAACCTTTAGTTCTTCCCACTCAGCTCGAACTAAATGCTCCAATTCGAATGAGTCGAGCTGAAATCGCAGTCGCTCAATCGCACATCAATGTTTGGAGGCAGGTTGCAGCAAGTGATCATGCGTATGGACTTATCCTTGAGGACGACGTATGGTTTCATTCCGGGTTTACACGATACTTTGACAAGGCGTGGGACGAAGTCGTGACCGGATGTGATAAGGATGGAAGATTCGACGTTCTTTATGTGTCGTATCTCGAAGTAAAGCACGGTGCGCCAAAAACATTTCTGTCAAATAACGTATTCCGCCCAGTGCGCGGGCTCTGGCATCTGTCCGGATATGTTCTTTCGCGCGAGGGTGCTCAGAAACTCCTTCGACTCCTTCCTTGTCGCGGCCCCATTGACCTCTGGATAAATCGCCAATTCAAAGACTTAGATGTACGCGCGACTAAACGGTCTATTATTAGCCAACGACGCGACGTTAAATCCTCCAACTCGTATTCAGTTCTTCCCGCTCTCACTACCATTGGCGCGATTACTAGTGAAGGAGCATCCCTATTTAATATTCGCCCAAATGAGCATCCAGTGTTTGCTTTTGGGCCCGAAGGCTCCGGCCATTCATCGCTTGCAATGGCCTTGTCCATGCTCGGATACAGATGCTGCAGTGATCTCCAAGAATTACCAGATCCTGAACTAGAGCGACTTCTTGAGGGAAGAAGCGATCGGGTTTTTGACGCATATGTAAACATCGGATCTTTGGACACGAACGTCAGGGGGCTCCGAAGCCGCTACCCAAAGGCAAAGTTTATTCTTACCTCAGCCAAAGGCATCATTGCAGATGACAGTTTCCTCAGTGTTGTGAACGACCTCAATGGTGCCGACATCGCTGTGCTTCATCCAGAGGAACCGAATAGATGGCAAGTCGTTTGCGAACACCTCAGATGTGCACCGCCCGCTTGCTCGTTCCCTACGCTGAAGGATATTGGTAAAAGACCAATTCTCGACGCAGCCATTGAAGCCGACCAAGACGCAAAATGCAAAAGGCTTAGGCGTGATAGGTCGCCATGGGTCATTGAGCCGCGTAAGTGGTGGCAAGGCATTTGTTCCGTCCCGACTGAGGATGGTCAGACGGGCACTGGAACGTTCGTTAGAATCAACGACTGTTTGGAAAACCTCGACACGAGACGCTGGGTCTTACGAAATGACACTTTCACGGACAATTTGGCGTTGTTTCGCCCCACAAACGTCGAGTTCGACTCTGGAATTGGGGCTGCGCTTTCCGTCAGAAGGGAGCCCCTAGGCGTTCGAGACTATACCGCGGGTTCGCTATGCAGTAGGGACCAATACCTGTTCGGAAAATTCGAAGCGATCATCAAGGCTTCAAATGTACCCGGGGTAATCACCGGATTCTTTCTCCACCGTAACTCACCACGACAGGAAATAGATATCGAGATCGCAGGGAATCGACCAGACCGCCTCTTGGTAAATGTCTTCTACAACCCAGGTGGCGAAGGAGCACACTTTGACTATGGCTATAGAGGCGCTCCAAGCTATATTGAACTCGGGTTTGACGCATCCAAAGCAAGCCACCGCTTCGCAATTGAATGGAGTCCGTGCGAGATCCGCTGGTTAGTAGATGATCATCTGGTTCATAGACGCGGCATCTGGGATCCGACGCCAATCCCGCACCTTCCAATGGCGCTGCATGTCAATATCTGGCCGTCTCGTTCTACCCAACTTGCGGGGCGAATCCGCAATCGACGGCTCCCAGCAACCACAATATTAGGATCGATCGCCCTAGAGGCGAATTCCGTCATTTCCTCGCCCGGCCGGATGATCGACCCCGATCAAGTCAGGCTGAATAGCTTAGCGCAAGTCAGATAACACAATGAAAATTCTATCTTTTAATCCGAGCCACGATGGCGCGTTCGCCTACCTTGAGGACGGACGTTTAGTAGCCTCGATTGAGGCTGAGAAAAACTCCCGTTATCGACACTCACCACTGTCCGTTCCGGATGTGTTCAGCGTGCTCGGCGAACTCAATGAAGTTCCCGACGTTCTTTGTAAAGGTGGCTGGTGGCCTAGCGACGCGTCTATGTCTGAGCAACGGATCTTTGCTGGATATCATGGCGTCCGTAACAGCGACATCATAGTCGGTCAAAAACGCATATTGGGGAAGACGGTGGAATACTTCTCATCTTCCCACGAACGTTCCCATCTCCTGTGTGCTTTTGGTATGTCTAATCTGCCCAAGGGCACTCCGTGCTATGCGTTACTGTGGGAAGGAGTGATTGGCTCGTTCTACGAAATCGATTCCGAGTTGAACTTGACGAAGCTCGCCGATGTCATGCCTGAACCTGGACATCGTTATGCTCTGCTTTACGGCTTGGCTGATCCGACCTTTGATACAAGTGTCGCAGAATTCTCCCGCTTTTCCGACGCGGGAAAGCTCATGGCGTTGGCTTCATTTTCGCAGCGAAACGAGCCTTTGGATGATGAGGAGAAAATAATTGAGTTTCTAATGCAGGATTGCCTGCACCTCAAACCGAAGGAGTGTGAGGTTTTACAGCATTCCCGACACTACAACGTGGGGTTGGATGATCCAGAGTTCCGTAACTTCGCAGGTATTTTCAGCAATCGAATATTCGATCGTTTTTATCAATTTGCCAAGTCGAATATGAAGAGAGGCATGCCGCTGCTGATCACTGGGGGCTGCGGACTAAATTGCGATTGGAACACGAAGTGGAGGGAAAGCAATCTCTTTTCAGAGGTGTTTGTGCCTCCTGTTGCCAACGATTCAGGCTCGGCGATCGGCACGGCGATTGACGCGCAGTTCCATTTTACAGGGGACCCAAAGATAGATTGGAATGTCTACTCGGGTCTTGAGTTTACAGCCAATGACACATTCGATGCATCGTTATTTGATGAAGACAAGACGAACTACGCCGTGGTTGCCAGCATGTTGGCTAGCAACCTGATCATTGGGTGGGTAAATGGAAAATGCGAAATCGGACCACGCGCGTTGGGAAACCGTTCCATTCTTGCTTCGCCGTTCCATAGCAGCACAAGGGTTCGGCTGAATGAGATTAAGCAGCGAGAACAGTTTCGTCCGATTGCGCCCGTTTCCCTCGAAGACGATGCTGCAAGGTGGTTTGGCTGCGATCACCCGAGCCCATTCATGCTCTACACTCAACTTGTTTCTACGGATGCGCTAGCTGCGGTGACCCATGTTAATGGGACGGCGCGCATTCAAACGGTGTCCTCCGTGACAAACAGCCATTTACATAAGCTGCTTGTGGCATTCAAGGCACATACCGGTTACGGCGTCTTGTGCAATACCTCCCTGAATTTCAAAGGAAGAGGATTCATAAACAACATAGCCGATCTATCGGCCTATACGATAGAGCACCATTTGGATGGCTTTGTGATTGAAGGGAGAAGTTACATGCTGAAGTCGTCGAAGAACTATCAAGCGTATTTGAGATCGTCAAACTCTGGCGCTGGCGCGTGACGAAGTTCTGGATAGATCCCGAAACACCAATCCCGTCATGAATGCTCCTGGATTGGTGCCAAATCGCCGAGTCACTCAGCGAGCACACCGGCCTGCTTGCCTGAACCGGGATTAGGCTTCGGCCCGGGGGGCGTCAAATTCGTCAATACTGGCCGACATCTGAGGAGTAATCTGCGTCGGTGAGCGCATCGGCGACTACGCGCCCATTGACGGCGGCAGACTGGGTGGTAGGCAACGCTTCAATCACCACCTCCACTCCCGAATGCGCCGCCAGAGTCGCCGTGCGCTCATCCCCTCATCTCTTTTCTTCGCCGAATGCGGGTCATGAAAGTACACTTTTTTGGCTGCCCCCTCGTGAAATCGTGCGAGCTTGATTCGGTTCTCGGACCACCGTTCGGCCCAGTGGACTCTGTCTTGCGATATCCAATAGTGCGACCTGCAGTCAAAGCTCCAGTTCCCGATTGAGGGGTCGAGAGAGATCGACTCGCCGTCGAAAATGAGTGTCCAGTCCGTGGGACTCAGAGGGGTCACCACCTCCGTTCCGCAACCGCAGCAACACTTATGGGCCACGGTCGCATAGGGGATGGAGATGTAGATCGTGTCCTCCTTGAGCTGGTCGGGGATGAATTCTACGAACTCATGCTTCAGGAGAGGCTCCGGCTTCATGCGTGGTCCTCATTGAGAAGCTGGTTGCCGTCTATGGTGTAAGTTGTGAAATGCTCGCGGTCGAGATCACGATAGAAGCCGAACAGCTTCTTCCACTTGATGACCGCGAGCGCCGCGTTGAGCGCGTTGAGATCTGCAATCTGGATGTTTCGGGAATATTCGTCGTTGCCGTCGCCGTCAGAGAACGGGATTCGATGCCTCGCCTTCACCTCCTCGCGATTCTGGACTGTGCTTGTCGTGACCCGCAGAATGCCGCCCAGTGCATCGTCGGCGAGCTCTACTCCCATCCCCACGTCAATGAAAGGCGTGCCCCATTCTTCCATCTTCCCCACGATTAGTTTCTTGGCTTCGCCCTTGTCCATGCACAAGAAGACAAACTCCATCTCCCTCAGCTCCGCGACATTCGAAGCATCGAGGTGATATGCGTGAGGAACGATGCCGCGGCGCATCTTCGAGTAGATTTTCTTGAAATAGTCGACCTTATAGGGCAACGCACGCAATTCACCAGCCGAGGGAGCGCCGGGCGATCGGAAGGCGTTATGCTGCAGGAACCGGTCCCCGTCGAAGAGGTGGATCTCATTGACCGGTGTCTTGGCAATAAGGTCGAGGATATACGAGCCCGTTCCGCCGACACCGACGATGCCCAGTTTCTTCAACTCCAGCTTCCTCGTCACCGCCGTTATCTCCGCCCTGGTCGACGCTGTGTCGAGGTAGTGGAATACTGAGTCCTCGTCCTCCGCTTCGATAACCGGAAAGGTCTGGGCGGTGGCATTGGGATCGATGACTCTCGCCGGACTGGAGATGATCGCGGCGTAGGTCGTCATCTTCTCGTAATGGTCCTTGTACCCGTCGGGCGGCTTGCTAGAGAACGAGTGATGCACGGTCATGTCGCGGTCGAGGTGCGTCTCCGCGCTTTGATGACGGATTTTGGCGATCTCCGATCCGTCGGCATTGCACGGGTATTCTCCGGCGAAGTACACAACGTGCGTCGACGGTTTGATCGTGTCATCGCCGGCAAGGCTCAGTTCAGAAACGAGGGTGCCGCGGAGGACCTCTTTCCTGTTGTTCACATACGGCACACCACACATCACGAGGTAGCTGCCCTTCGCGTGGACATCAAATCCTTCGTTCCGTAGCTTCTGAAGGTCAGCGTTACGACTTATTAGTTGCCGTGACATTGAAGATCGTGCCGTTCCTCACGGTGACGGTCTCTCCTTCCGTTAAGGTGCCCTCGTGGGGTTTGCGTGCAGCCTTCCGGTACGTTACGGTGAACACACAGTCCGGACCGCTGGGGACGGGGTCGTATGCTAGAGCGACCACCTGCATGAAGGTCAGCAGTCGCCCAGGCGCCTCTTTCTTGCGGCCATTGACTATGACCGTGATCGTCGCCTCTGGACCGCTGTGGAAGTGCTCGTCCTCGTGGAGACTAATTTCCTCGCCATCGTCCCACACCGGTCGGTCTTCACGGTTGCCCTCGACTTCGCGATAGAGGTCGCTGCCGGGCGCAACCCTTCCGAGATGATAGAGCGCCTCTCCCGTTGTCGGGCTGGGCGACTCGTACCGCTGCTGGTCGATATGAATCCGCACGAGGCGGTTCGGTTGGATCTCCTGTTGCTCGTTAGACATGTAATTACTCCGCATTTACGTGTGCCCGCTCGGCTCGATTCGACCGGTACACATCTTCCGCCGTGGGCGGAGTCGGTGGCGACGACCGCCGTACAAGCCTGCCGTCGTCGACCCTGTTATCCTTTATGCGTTCGACGGCGGCGGTTTTCGCCATGCGGACCCCCGAACTCTTCCGGGCGACTCGGTCGCCGGTTATAAGGAGATATTTCCGGCACTTGGCGAAAACAGGGTGAGTGAATCGCATACAAGATAGAGGGATGGATTGAGCGAGCACGGCCAACTTCCCGACTTTAAGGACCTCAGCAAGCGACTAATGTCCTATGGGTTGGTCGTCTTCGGACACTTTTCGCTCGGCGGAGAGGATGCGGTGGTCCCCGGTACCGGCCTCTCGGTCGAGGATTTTGTCGTAAAAGTCCTGCAGGAGTATGCCACCGGGAGAATCAAGCATCAAAAGTCACGCGGATCGTTGATGACCGTATTAGGTACAGCTATGCGGAACGACATCGTCGACGCATTGCGCAAGAAATCACACGAACTGGAGGAGACACGCGCGACGATCTCAGTCAACGAGGACTCGGAAGAGAAAGACCACGAGAAGCCGGCGCTGGATGAGTATCCGCAATCGATGGCACCCGACCCATCCTCGGTAGTTGACGAGGAAGAGTATCGCGCGCGCATTCGGACGGTTGTCGATGACGAGCCGCCACTCAAGGACCTGGTCGAAGCGGTGCTGGACTTGGAACTGTACAAACCCGAGGACATCGCCGACGCTTTGGGAACCAGCGCTGCCGATATTCAAAACCGAAAAAAGAAGTTGCGCAGGCGGCTGCGTCAGAGTGGGCTGGTTCAATCGCCCAAGGAAGAAGGCCGAACGCTATGAAACGTCGCACCCCTGAAGAGGCCCGCAACCGAATCAATCGTCTTTCGGAGGCGCTCATCGGAGCGCCTGATGAGATCGGCGGGGAGGAGGCTGAGCAAGCGTTGGGCGAGGCTGGGTTGGACATCGAGGCCCTCCAAGAACGCGTGTACCAGCGACTCTACGCCGAGGCACAGCAGTATTGGATGGCCCAAAAGGACTTGCCACCCCTATTGAAAAAAGCCCTCGACGACCTGCGCCCTCTTTCCGCGCCGCCGCGCACCGAGGCAGAATTGGCCCGCCAAGCGAAGACGAGTGTCGAACGGATTGTCGAGAAAGCCAAACTCCTTGCATCCGCGCTCGTGCCCGAGGCGCCACTGACATTCGCCGAATCTTATCGGAACAAACAAGACCTGACCGAGACGGACCGGAAGTCTATTGATGCGGTGCAGGAACAGCTGAAGATAAAGATCGAGCGGCTTAAAGGGAAAGATGACAAAGGTCAATAGAGGACCGGCATACGCCAAGGCGCTGCTCGCCGAGTTGAAGGTCTCCGGCTGGCCGGACGCTCGGAGTATCGCGGCGCAACTTCAACTCGACGTTACGGAATTGGATGTCCACGGTTTCGACGGCGGCCTCGTTCGGGCGAAAGGGACGCCTTTCGGCGCGATCATTGTCAGGGATTCAATCCGAGAGCCTGGACGCAAAAGCTTCACCGTTGCGCACGAGATCGGTCATTTCGTGCTTCCAGGGCACGATGCGGGCGGGGCCGTATGTGGTTCGTCTGACATTGGAAACTGGGCGGATGCGTCGCGAGAACTTGAGCGTGAGGCTGACGAGTTTGCAGCTGAATTGCTGCTTCCGACCGACGACGCAAAACCCAAATTCAGAGGCGAATCGCCGTCGCTCAAGATTATCCAAAAAGTTGCCAACGAGAGCAATGTTTCGTTATCGGCGACTGCGTGGCGCTACTGTGATCTAGTGAGTGAACGGTGCGCCGTAGTTTGGAGCAAGAATGGGAAGATCTCGTGGTATAAGCCTTCGCAGGAGTTTGGGTTCTATCTAAAGCGGGGTCGGGAGATCTCTAAGGGGACACAAGCATGGGAATGTTTTTCGGGAACGCGAACCCGCGAATACCCGGAGACTGTCTCCGCCGATCTCTGGTTAGACGAGCGTGTGGTCCTGGAAAATTCCGTACTCTGGGAGCACTCCATCGGACTTCCGTTCTACGAAAGCGTTCTTTCGTTGCTCTGGATCAAGGACCGCATCGAACGCTACTCGGATGATGAAGAGCCCGAACCCGAAGAGACCGATCCTTACCGACTCGATTCCGTACGGAGACGGCGCTGAGTACGTCCCGGTAAACGTTAGGTTCCTATCGGGACTGCCCCGGCAGACGAGGCGGGGTTGAGCCGGGATCTTTCGTCCGGGGCAGTTTCGATAGGATCGTTTGAACTGAGCCGCTGGCGTTTGCGGCGGATGCGGTGATCTACCTATGCAATTTCAATGACGCCAGCACACTGATTGTGGCCATTGAGGGCGCGGAATTGGACCAGCGGAGTCTGTGAATCCCCGTAAGTGAGCAGAACGGAATCCTGCAAACAGTGGGCAAGTGCCGTAAATAGGGTGCTTGGGCAGCTTGTGGGCACACGAGAGCCTTGCATGGGCGAGCATGCCATCGGGGACAGGGGTAGAGCCGTGGTAAGCGATAGCTATTTTATGAGCTGTCAACGCTGCACCTCTGTGGGGTGGCGAGGTTCGGGTCTGGCCGGAAGTAAAGTTGAGCGCTGGTGATCCGTTCGATGACCAGCATGGTGCCGGAGCAGGCGGGGCAACGCAGCAGGTTGGTTGTTTCGGGGCGATCTGGGCACGCAGCAGCGCCGAGCAACTGGCGGCAGCGTGCGAGGGCGGTTTGCCGGCTTCGGTTGGCAAAGAAGCCGAAGTGGCGGATGCGGACCAGGCCTTTGGGCAAAACGTGAAGAAGAAATCTGCGCAGGAACTCATCTGCTGAAACGGTCATGACCTTCTGCTTGCCGCCATGGGCATAGTCTCGCCAGCGGAAGGAGACGCGATCGTTCTCGAAGGCTACGAGTCGATGGTTGGAGATGGCGACGCGATGAGTGTAGCGGGCCAGGTAGTTGAGAACGTGTTCGGCGCCGCCGAAAGGTGGCTTGGCGTAGACGACCCAGTCCTGCCGGAACAGTTGCCGCAAAAAGTTGGCGAAGCATCCGGGAGTAGCCAAATACTGTTGCGAGCCATGAAACTGAAGCTTGTTCTGAGCGGCGAGTTGCTTCAGTTCGGCGACGAACTTGCCGCGGAAGACGCGGCTCAGTGCGTGGACCGGCAGGAAGAATCGGCGCGAGGAATCGATCCATCTGGAGCCGTCGGGAGCCAGGCCACCGGCGGGAACGATGTAGTGGACATGAGGATGATGCTGAAGGTTCTGTCCCCAGGTATGGAGCACACCAAGACCGCCTATATCGGCTCCGAGGTGCTTGGGATTACGAGCCAGTTCGAGCATCGCTGCGGCGCTTGAGCGGAAGAGCAGATCGTAGAGCAGCCGCTTGTTCCCGAGTGCAAGTGCGGAGAGTTGATGCGGCAGCGTGAAGACGATATGGAAGTAGGGCACGGGCAATAACTCAGCCGAGCGCGCGGCCAGCCACTTGGCACGCGCGTTTCCCTGGCACTTCGGGCAGTGCCGTGATCGGCATGAGTTGTAGGAGATGGCCTGATGGCCGCAGCGGATGCACTGATCCAGATGACCACCCAGTGCCGCAGTGCGGCAGCGAACGATGGCATCGAGCACCTTGCGATGCGTCCACGCAAGGTGTGACCTGTTCTTCTCCCAGAATCTGTTGCCCGCTGCGCGGACGATGTCGGCCACCTCGAGGGTGGGCCGGCTCATCGCTTGATCTTCCTCCTGGAGCGCTTCACCTCGTCGGGTCTGGAAACCTCGATGGCTTCCAGTGGACTGGCAACCGCCTGCAGATGGCGGCGGGACAGATGCAGGTAGAGTGCGGTATCGCCGATCTTGGCATGGCCGAGCAATACCTGAATGGTGCGCAGGTCGGCGCCGGCTTCCAGCATATGAGTCGCGAAGCTGTGGCGAAGAAGGTGCGGCGCCACGCGCTTGCTGATGTCGGCGCGCTTGCCCGCCTCGTTTACGGCCTTCCACACAACCTTCGGAGTAATGGGCACATCCGCACGCCAGTTGTTCACCGTGCCGGGGAACAGGTAGGTCTTGGGCTTCATCCAACGCCAGTACTCACGCAGAGTCTCCAACAGCTTGGGGCACAAGAGAACATCGCGATCTCGGCCGCCCTTGCCCTTGTGGACATGAATGACCATGCGTTCGCTGTCGACGTCGGAGACCTTGAGATGGCACAGTTCCGAGCAGCGGATGCCGGTCGAGTACAGCGTCATCACCATGGTGCGGCGCATCAGGTTCTCTGCTGAGTCAATCACCCGCTCGACCTCTTTTGGACTGAGGATGACGGGCAATTGCCTGGGACGCTTGGGAAATGGGATGTGCTCGGGCAGATACGGGCGTCGCAGCGTCTTGACGTAGAGAAACCGCAAAGCCGCGGTGCAGCATGCAACCGTCCCTGCCTGGAGTTTGCGTTCGCGAAACAGATATGCCTGATACTGCCGAATATGATCAGGTCCCAGCCGGTCTGGAGAGCGGTGAAAGTACCTGGCAAACTCTTCCACCGCGTGCATGTAGGTGCAGATCGTGTTCTGTGAGTAGTTGCGACGCTGGAGTTCATCCAGCATCTTTTGCCGAAGATGGGTCACAAAAGCCTCCTTGTGACCCAAGCCTTACACAGTCGAAAAAGCTGGGGGACCACCGATGCAGCAGCATCCGCCGCGCCAGCGGCTTAGTTGTGCGCCGGGCATGTTCAACAGCTTGGAGGTGCAAGTCCTCTACCCGACCTGATGGAGGTAAGGGTTAGCAAGAACGCAAGGGCTATCGCCGCGAGGCGGGGTCTGAAGGAAGCGTGGAGCAAATGCGCGAGTCGATGGACAAAAATCGGATACAAGGCGTTAGCGTCGGGCGAGCGGACAACTTACCGCGAAGCCCATATCCATCAAGGGCGCGAAGCGTAGATCCGGCGGCAGTGCGCAGAAGGCGGTTGAACTTACCCCGGGAGATCTGCTCTGTGTCGTTTCGGCGACTGAGACTGCCGCAAGGCAGTCTGACCGCAGGGCAGAAGTCAGCAGAAGGCATAGTAGGCCATGTCGTCGGCAAGGCTATTGAGGCACTCCAAAGCCGAAAGGTGGAGTCAACAGATAGGCCGAGCCGGAAACGGTGGTTGAAGGCCGGAACGAGAAGAGAGGCAAGTAGGACATGAATCTCAGGAGCGACATGCAGCAGAATATTCAGATTGAACTGAACTTTTCTGTCACGCCAGCGGGTGAAGCCCGCGAAGCGGGCAGAGAAGGGACTGAATCGCTGTCGACGATGCATGTACCCGAACGCCCAGCTGGAACAACTCGACTGATGGAGGAGATATGTGATCGAGAGAACATGGAAGAAGCATTGCGACGGGTGAAAGCCAATAAGGGCAGTGCGGGCATCGACGGGATGACTGTCGGTGGCATCGCCGACTACCTGAAGCAACACTGGCCAGCCGTCCGGGAACGACTGCTGAATGGAACCTATAAACCGAATCCGGTGAGGCGAGTAGAAATCCCTAAACCGGATGGAGGGGTGCGCAAGCTCGGCATCCCAACGGTGCTGGATCGATTGATCCAGCAGGCGGTGATGCAGGTTCTACAGAGGCAGTGGGACGGGACGTTTTCCGAACACAGCTACGGGTTCCGACCGGGACGGTCGGCTCATCAAGCAGTGGCGCAGGCACAGCAATATATCGCCGAAGGCCACGGCTGGTGTGTTGATCTCGATTTGGAGAAATTCTTCGATCGAGTCAATCACGATAAATTGATGGGTCGGATCGCCAGACGAGTCGATGACAAGCGGCTGTTGAAACTCATTCGGGCGTTCTTGAACGCCGGAGTGATGGAAAATGGGTTGGTCAGTCCGAGCGTAGAGGGCACTCCGCAAGGAGGGCCACTTTCGCCCCTGCTCAGCAATCTCGCGCTCGACGAACTCGACCGGGAGTTGGAGCGCCGGGGACACCGCTTTGTTCGATACGCGGACGATTGCAATATTTATGTTCGCAGCGAGCGGGCGGGTCAACGGGTGATGGAGAGCGTTACGCGATTCATCATGCAAGAACTCAAACTCAAGGTGAATGAGGCGAAGAGCGCGGTGGCGCGACCGCAGGAACGGAAGTTTCTCGGGTTCAGCTTTAC
>JBEKCX010000575.1:0-26797 GCA_050014655.1 Occallatibacter sp.
GGAAACAAATGGCCCCCCTGGAACGCTGTCCCAGAACAATCGAAAAATCAAGAGCATAGCGGTCCGCGAAGATTGGTCGGGGCGGTCAGATTCGAACTGACGACCCTCTGCTCCCAAAACAGATCCAATCGTTTGTGGAACTCTGTTGAAATTGAGTGAAAATAAGTGATTTCGATTGAGTTGTTTACCGTGCATGCCCCGAACCCTGTTGATCTTTGTGGCTTTTGGGTGCTTTGACAGTTACAAAATCGACTACAGCAATGAATTGCCCGAGATTTTGTTCAGTGGAACTACGAGGAGAACGCATCAGTTCCCGCAGGCTGTCGCGCCGTCATGGCACACTTTGGCGAGCCACAGCTGCGAAATTAGATACTTGCGCAGAGGTCCCCTAGATTGAAGGTGTTGGTCGAAACAGATGGCCCTCTTTACTGGATATCGATCCGCATGCGCGGGCCAAAATCCAGAACGTGGGGCGTCACCATCAACATGTTCGCTCATTGACTAGGTTCAATAGCGATGAATTGTCCCTGCAAGGATGAAGACAAAAGTTGTTGCGCTTCGGCAACCGGTGCTGCGACGACACACGATACCGCGTCCGGAAGCGAATGAACATCGAGAAGATATACCGTGAAGACGTGAAGATCGCCTTGATCATTCTTGGCGCTCGGAGAGAAAAAGACTCCGAGCTTTATCGGGGGTATTACGTTATTTAGCAATGAAGTAGGTTGAACTTTAATGCTAAAAATCTGCATACCATCTAATTCCCTTGACAGCCGAGCCCCACGACTGAGTTTCGACAGGTCAATGCTGGCTCCTTGAGGTATTTGTTCCGACGGGTACCGGCCTACAATCTCACCGAGCAACTTCTTCCCCTCGGGAGAGTCAGCATGGGGAACTTTTAGTTCGGACGGTTTGATTATTTGGAACGCGGCAATTGCGGTCTCCGCGGTCACTACCCGGGGGGTCCGATCAACAAAGATCACAGCACTTAAAATAAGCACAACTAAAACGATTAACGCTAGATCTGGAGCGTGGGCAACAAACACGCTTTGTGTAAGTTGATTGGAACGCTTTTTAGCTATAGTTGCCAGCACTTTTGCCATCCGCACCTTAGCTTGTGTATCAGGCAGTCCGAGATTGTCGACTAGGTGAAGCGCCACTTCAGGACCAAGGGATGCATCATCTCGGATGGCGTCAAGCCCGGCACCGGGACCGAAGAGGCCTTCGAGCAGACCATCTGGTTCAAGGATGTCGACCAGCCTGCCGTCCTCGACGCCATCAACAACTCGAACCTCAGCGCCGCGGAGAAGCAGGACCTGCTCGACTTCGCCAGGGCGAGATTCAAAGAGGGCAAATGTTGCCGGATCGATCACATTCGAATCGAGCACGGCACTCGCTTGATTCAGGTCGTCGACAAGACCGGGTCCTGGAACTTCGAGCACCGGATCAAGACGGACTTTTACAAGTATGTATTCGAGAACTGCCTGAAAAACTCCTCTAACTCCTTCGGCGGAATCGCCTACAGCAAGCTCGGTTATGTCGTGCGCGCCATCGAATATTTCTGGCGCGAGTAGCCCGGCCAAATTTTCCGTCGCGTCCTTCCTGGGCGAACACCGTACAGACCCTGCTGTTTCTACTACAGATTCAGCTCTCGCAAGAGTATAGTTGGTCACAATTGCGGTCTACTTTTGAATCATTCAGATGGTTTGCGGGCCCGGACCGTCCGGTTTTTGTGTGACACTGGCTCATGCAGCGACTGTTACGACTCCTATTCTCTCTATCGATCCGAGCATTTCATTCTCGCCGTGAATTGCTTCTGGAAAATATGGCCCTTCGGCAGCAACTTGCCGTCTTAAAGCAGAGGTATCCGCAGCCAACACTAGCTGCTGCAGATAGGTGTTTCTGGATGCTCTTGATGCAGTTCTGGTCTGGGTGGAGGAAGGCATTGATTCTCGTTCAGCCGGAAACGGTGTTCCGGTGGCATCGTATAGGGTTCAAGCACTATTGAAAGAAGATCGCACGCAAGAAAGCTCCTTTGGGTCGAAAGCCGACCAATCGTGAGCAGCGCGAACTCATCTACCACACAGTCTCTGAGAACCCGACCTGGGGAGCACCGTGCAACCGGATTCAAAGCCATGGGACATCAGGGAAAGATGGGCTTGGTCAAGTTCCAGATGCAACCGGTCGCGGAGGTCGCGCTTACTCGATGGCATTGCACCCGTCGACTTTTCACTCACAACTGACTCCGAGCTCGTTAGTCAGGTCCGTTTTGTACCCGGCTGGCATTTGTCGAGGCACAACTACAGTTATCGCGAAGAATCGAAGGGAGGATATTTCCTGCTGGGAACAATAGCTTCCGGTGTTATTTCGATCGCATTAATCAAAGGATAGTTGACAACAGGCGTAAAGTTCAACTCGATCTTACCCTGAGCCGTAGGTTCAATTCCTTTGAAGACCTTAATCACAGGGTTATATCCACCTTCCGCCAGAATGTCAAAGTTCTTAAGAAGCATAGATCCATCGCATGAGACATCAAAGATCCTGCTTCCAACCCCGCCAAATCCTCCATTGTCCTTTCCGAACCAGCGCTCAATAAAGTAAAGTTTCACATCATAATCATATTTTGGGTCAACTGGGATGATGTATCTAAAGTGTCCGATTCGTTCAAACCCGAAGATTGCGCGGTCCGGACTTTTTAGAGGCGGGTACCGGCCCCTGCGTCCGCCAAAAAAATAGCGATCTGAGAGCCATGTCTGGCCATCCTGGTCACGGACTACAGTGGGGCCCGTGACGATTCGTATGGGCAGCATACGGCCGGACGGCTCCGGCACTATCTCTACCGCGTTCAGGAGCGACTGATCACTGGTGAAATCCAGGTGGATATTCCCATCATTTTCTGGTTTTATGCCCGCGAGTATCTTGGTAGTGGCCGTGTTACTGCCAGCCGCATCGTCCACAATATCTAAATTGATCGATGGTTCTCCGTTGATGGAAAAAACCACGTTCCTGGTTATGTCCCGCACATCGCCGATCTCGGCAAAGAGTAGATGAACCTCATACAGCCCTTGGCGGACCGGGAATTGACAATGGAAAGCTCCCCGGATGCCTCCCAGAAAAAGCGCAGGGTCTTCCGTGCCGATAATTCGCTGGTCCGCTACTTTGAAAGGAGTTCCGCCGGTGCAGTACTGGTCGGCAATCCATTGCTGGCCGGACTGGTCGGTATATGAACTTCTACCTTTCCCAACCAGCACCAGCAAGGCATCTTCCGAGACTTGCGCGGATGGATTCGGAGCCGGCGTCATATTGGAGACCGGGTGAGACCCGACCCGTTTCCATATCATGAAACCGGTGATGGAGACAAGGACAACCGCGAGGACTGCAGATGCAGCAAGCCATCGGCCTCTCCAACGGCGACCCAGGTCCATGGGCTGTGGCGGAGGAGAAGAAGCCCCGGTCGAACCACCATTCGCGTGGAGCTCCCCCAATGACGATGGATACCTCGCTGAGTGGAGGTCATTCCAGGCGGAAGGCGCCCGATGCACGAAAGAGGGCGCATAATGTCCAACCGGTATGCAGAGATGAACAGCGTGCTCTGCCCCGTCAGACTGATAAATCTCTTTGAGACGCTTTCTGAGAGCGTGGACGGTGACCCTGACGATGGTGTCGGTCTGAGGATCAAAATCGCTGCGCCGTCCCAATGCCTCCACGGCGATCGAATATTCGTTGATCCGGTCGGCCTCGTCATTGAAATATCTTTCGCATATAAAGCGCAGTACCTCAGTAAGGTTGTTGGAGCGCCCCATGACACCGGGGCCCAGCAGCCATTCGAGTTCTTTGCGCTCTGGTGCGAACTTAGACTCGATGGAGTTCATCGCGTGACCATTCTAACATTGTTAAAGATCGGCGTTAGCGATTGTGCGAAGACCGCTCGCAAGCGGTTTATATCACTGATTCATAATCAGATATGCCCATCGGCATTCAATAACAAATTGTTCACCTGTTTGACTTCAGATTTCACATGACAGGCAGTATCCGGTTTCCATAGTGTGCTGACAACCGTACTTGGTCGAGAACCGCAATTTCCACAAACTTATGGAGGCAGTACCGCGATGCGAGGCAAAGGAAGCTTGAATGCGACGGTAATCGCAGTCGCCGGATGTTTAGTGTTGTTTACGGGGAGTTTGTGCGCATTTGGGCAGGAGACCAGGGCCAGCCTGGGCGGGCGGGTGACGGACCCCAGCGGGGCTGTGATCCAGCGGGCCACGATCACCGTGACGGCGGATGCGACGGGGGTGGTCCAGACGGCACCGACTAACGATGCCGGCGACTGGCGAATCCAATACCTTTTGCCCGGTGTCTACCACTTTGAGGTGAGCGCTTCCGGGTTCAAGTCGGCCAAGTACAAGGGCATCGAGTTGCAGGTGAACGATCAGAAGACCATGGATACGCAACTGCAAGTGGGAACGCAGACGGAATCGATATCCGTCACTGCCACAACCCCGTTGATCGACACGACCTCAGCGGTCTCGGGCACCGTGATTACCAGCAACGAGATGATGCAGCTTCCAACCCTCTCCAACGCCCCCACCATGCTGATTGGCCTCACGCCGGGCGCGACGTCGGGCAACGGCAACTCGGGAGGGGTCTATCTCTGGTCGAATATCGGTCTATCGGAGACAGAAGTGAATGGCACCGGAGCGAATACGGGGCCCTCGGTGACCACCTACGGCGCTATCAACTACAAACTGGACGGTGGGAGCGATAGCAACAACACGGGACAGATGGCATTTTCGCCTGCAATGGACACGGTCAGCGAGTTCAAGGTGGTCACAAACGCTTTCGACGCGTCCCTGGGCCGGTCATCGGGCGCAACCATCACTCTGATTTCGAAGACGGGCGCCAAGGACTTCCACGGCGATGCGTACGAGTACAACCAGAACAATTTTCTGAACGCGAACTCCTACCAGTTCGATGCTCAAACCCCAGTCACGCCCAAGGCGCCTATCCATACCAACAACTACGGCGCATCGATAGGCGGTCCGGTCTGGATTCCGAAGTTTTACGACGGCCGGAAGAAAGGAACCTTCTTCTTTCTGAATTACAGCGCCATCCGCAATCTGGCTCCGGTAAACCCAGGCTACGCGACTGTCCCGTCACAGGCCGAGAGGAATGGCGATTTCAGCGCCTCCTACACCGTGAGCGCGGGAAAGACATATCCCATCGATATCTACGACCCGAACACCATCGTTTCCACCAACCCGCCGACCAACTCGACCTTCAAGAGGACCGAATTCGGCAGCGGCTGCACGAACACATATCCCGAGCCCTCCACATGCAACGTCATTCCAGCAAATCGGCTCGACCTGGTTGCAAAGGCAATTATGGCGCTTCTTCCGCTGCCCGATGCGCCCCCGCTAACGACTACGAGCAATGACGCCAACAACTACTTGAAGACCGAGGAGCAGAACGATAAATTCGAAGGCTACTTGCTGCGGCTGGACCAGGCCTGGAACAACAGCAACCACAGCTATGTAAACCTGCGGCAGAACCATTGGGTAGAGTTAAGCCTGGATCCGTTTGGCGCATCGTTTTATTTGAATAATTATTACCAGACCCGGATCAACAAGGGAATAACCATCGATCACACTGTGGTGCTCAATAAGGACCTGCTGCTGGATGTCAACTACAACGTCCTGCGCTACCTCCCGACAACCAAGTCGGGAAGCGCGGGAATGGACCCGGCATTTCTCGGCATCTCGTCGAATTACATCTCCGAAATGCAATCAGACTCCATTCCCTTGTTCGAGAACATCGTGGCGGGCGCTGAAGATAGCGGCCTTGGCACCTACGAGGCGGGTAAAGCGGCCACCACCGACACAAACCAGGACTTCAACGGGAACATGACCGAGACCTTCCGGAACCACACCTTCCGTTACGGCGCGGAGTACATGATCCAGCAGGAGGCATCGGGCGATCTGTCGACGTCCGGTGGACTCTTCACCTTCGGCACCAACTGGACCAACTCGTCTCCGGTTGGGACGGTTGCTACCGGTTCCGGCAGCGCACTGGCTTCCTTTATGCTCGGTCTGCCCACCGGCGGCAGCATTCCCACCACGACCAACGGGTTCTGGTCGCAACACTACATGGCATACTACTTCCAGGACGACTGGAGAGTGAACCGGAAGCTGACCCTGAACCTCGGCCTGCGCTGGGATTACGAGAGGCCGGTCACGGAGCGATTCAACCGGTTCGCCTACCGCTTCGATCCGAATTACGTCGTCACGGGAGTTACCAGCGCGGCCCAGGCCAACTATGCCACGTTGCTTGCCGGATCGTCCGTCGGCAACCTAGGCCTCACACTGATTCAGGCGCAGCGGCCAAATGCCACCACGTTTGTGGCCAAAGGCGGCCTGCTGTACGCCGGCGTGAATGGCAACCCCACGACCGTCGAGAACGCGATCAAAAAGTACTTCCAGCCACGCCTGGGCTTTGCCTACCAACTGCGCGAAAACGCCGTGGTCCGTGGCGGACTGGGCCGCTTTGTGCAGGCCGACTTCAATACAGGCACGGGTGGCGCTGGCGCCCAGACCGGCTACAGCCAGACCACGAACTTTACGCCAACCACCAACAACTACGAGTCCGCGCCGGCCATCTCCATGGAGAACCCCTATCCGAGCGGAATTACACCGCTGACGGGCAATTCTCTAGGCGAACTGACCAACATTGGAGGGGTCAGCTCCTACACCGATCCGAATATCGGGCGTGTCTACGTCGATGAGGCCAGCGCTTCCGTCCAGCAGCAGGTCAAGAATTATCTCATTGAAGTTGGCTTCACTCTGGAAAAGACGCACGGTCTCAGCATGGCCTGGGAGGTCAACGATCCAAGCGCGTTAGCATGGCATGCGGCGTACGACCCGCTCTTTACCGCAACAGGAGCCCCTGTCAGTACAGAGCCGGGCGCTACCACCGTCAACAATCCGTTCTACCAGGTGGCCGGCATGGGGGCCACGGTAACCAACTACACCTCGTCAACCATCCAAGCATACAATCTGCTCCGTCCAAATCCAGTCCTGGGGAACCTGACCGAGAACAGAGGCACAGGTCAGAACACCTACTATGCGATGAACACCAAGGTCGAGAGAAGGTTCCAGAATGGCTTCAGCGTGCTCCAGTCCTTCTCCTGGTCCAAGGAGGAGTCCGCCAACAGCTTCATTGGCCCGCAGGTAGTGGCGCCCATCATCTACCACCAGCTCTCCACCGATGACAAGAGGTTCCACTACGTCCTCACTCCGGTGTACGACCTGCCATTCGGTCGTGGCAAGCGCTTCCTGAACCACTCCAATCGGCTGATGGACGAGTTTATCGGCGGCTGGTCTTTCAATGGGATCTATCAGTTCCAGTCCGGAATGCCCCTCAGCCTGCCAACCAACAGCGCCTTCTTCCAGGGCGGAAGCCCTTCGCTGCACGGCCTCAAGTCGAGTGCCCAGTGGTTCAATACCAGCAAGTTCGCTCCCTACCCCACCAGCAGCACCACCGTCGCGCAACTCGCCGCCTATCCCCTGTGGACCGGCATCCAGAGCATGCCCGGATATAGCTGGGTGCCGACGGGCTCTGTCAAGAATGGCGTCTACAACGACTTCACCACGCGCGTCACATACAACCAGCAGGTCTTCGGCGATATCCGCAACCCGTTCGTCACCACCTTTACCATCGGCGCGCGCAAGAGCTTTGCCATCGCCGAGGGGGCTCGCTTCGAGTTGGGAATGGATGCATTCAATGCGCTCAACCATCCCCAATTCGGCAACATCAACGTATCTCCCACCTCTTCGGGCTTCGGCATGATCAGCGGATCGGCGCCCTCGGGATGGGTCCAGGTCAACTCGCCCCGCATCATCCAGTTGAGAGGGGTGCTGACGTTCTAGAAAATCTCTAGACAGGGGCTCGATTAGACGATTCGGCGAGATTGGCCGAGTCGTCGGTGGGGCTGTTGCTGAATATTTCTGGAGCGGGGCGCCTTTGTTCTCATGATTTGGTGTCGTGGAGGACATCCTCGGCCTACGGGCACACTGCGCCCCTTGTGTGGCCAACCGTTTGCGGTGCAGACAGAGATTGACCGGCGCAAAGCTAACGCACAACCGGCTATGGTTCTTCTCGATCCCCGGGCATCTCACCTTATCGAAACCGAAGATGCTTTTCATGAGGCGGAACACATGTTGTACTTTCGCCCCGACGCTCGACTTCGTCGCATTCTTGAGTCTGGCCCTGATAATCGCCGCCGCGATTTGCTTCTTCTGGAAGATGATATTGGTTGATGATACGGTGGCTTCAACATGGGGTAACGAATCTGTCCTCACAGCAGATGGTTGGCTGTTGAATCCTCAACAACTCAATAGCTACAAACCATTTGTTACAAAGCATATGTTGTGATTTCGTTTAGCGCGTCTGTTTTTTAGATTCTTCGACAGTAGTCGAAATTGTAGCTGTAGAATCCCCAGAGAACCACCGGGTTCCATAAGCTGGCCTTTTCCCCCAAAGAGAAGGCATTGAAAAAAAGGATGGATGGTCGGGGCGGTCAGATTCGAACTGACGACCCTGAGCTCCCAAAGCAGATCATATCGTTTATTGAAGTCTGTTGAAATCGAGTGAAAATAAGTTATTTCGATTGAACTGTTTACAGTGAGCGACGCGAACCCTGTTGACCTTTGTGGCTTTTGGGTGCTTTGAGAGTTATAAAATCGACTACACTTGAAATCGTGCAGGAATTGACTATGCCGGAAACCAATCTCAAATCAGAGCGCCAGCAGGCACATTTTCTACTCGACGCATTGCCCGAGGAGAAAGTCCCGGCAGTGCGCAGCCTGCTGGAGGTCATGGTCGAGCCGCTGTCCCGCTCCCTGGCGATGGCCCCGGTCGAGGAAGAAGACCTTACCCCGGAGACCGTTGCGGCGTTGGATCGCGCCCGCGCATCGCTGGCCCGTGGTGAGGGCATTCCCCACGAAGAAGTCCTCCGCGAGTTCGGTCTGTGAGTGAGGAGCAAGCCCCTGCGCGCCTGTCCATCGTTTGGTCTGACGGCGCCCGGGCCGATTTGCGCCGCATCGACCGTCAGACCGCCCTCGACATTCTCCACTGCGCCGATCGCTACCTCGCCACTCACAACGGCGACGTGAAGAAGCTCAAGCCGCCCCAGACCGGCTTCCGCCTCCGCTGCGGCGACTACCGGCTCTTTTTTGAATTCAGGAATGAGACCACCATCGAAGTTATCGGCGTCCGTCACCGACGCGACGCCTACCGCTGATCTGCCTTGCAGGTCTTACGCGGCCTCTTGGTACAGATACTTTTGGAATCCCACAAACACCTTGGTGATCTCTTCGGGCACGCCAAGATCCTTGATGGCGTCTGAGATGGAATTGAAATACTTCAGGCGGAGCAACGGAGTCAACTTCTCCTGGGCAAGTTCATCCACCCCGACACCCACATAGTGGGCCAAGACGAAGTCCAAAAACGCCTGTTGTTTGCTATTGAACCGTGTACTGATGGCAACCCACCGTTCATCTGTTGGGATCAAGATCGAGGTGGAATTGACACCGGCCGGCATACAGAGTGGCAAGGACACAAGAAATGGCAAAGCAAAGAAAATCAGGTCGTCGCCCATTTAGATTTCCTGAGAAAAATGCTGCATCTCAAATCCAACGGCTACAACCGGAAGAAATAAAGAATGATCGCCTCTTCATAAGCCGCGACTTGTTGGCACGGACGGTAGAAGGGCTTCGAGCTCGTAGCGAAGGGTGGCGCGAAAGCGGCGCAATATGGATCGGGCACTTGACCGATGGAGATTCAATCGTCGAGGACGTGCTTTTTTATCATGATCTCTGTGACGATAAAGGCCACAGCCTGTCATTGGAGCTGTCAGAATCAGCGAAGTATTCTCTTTACGCGAATATGGCCTCACAGGGCAAAAAGTTGGTAGGTATGATCCATACCCATCCGAGGGATTGGGTTGGGCTCAGTTTGGTTGATCAAGCTAATCAACTATGCTCACGGATCGGGTTTTGGTCACTGGTGTTACCTCACTACGGCACTCGTCCGTGGTCGATAGATTCCACCGGAGTGCATATCCGCGTAGATAGCGGTTGGTATAGGTTTACCCGCGCTGACGCGCGGAAGAGGATTGTCACACAATGACAACCGCACTTCATAATGACCGAGTAGTCAATGGGCTGCTAAAGGCGGACATTGGAATGTGTTCTCCAGAGCAGGTCCTCACCAGACTTTCCCAGGATGTCCTAATAAAAGCCGATCCGACACGCTCCGGTAGCGATGATCTTTGGCCGTGCATCTGGGCGCTTGCTTCAATTTTAGAGCGCCAGTTTTATGGGACTATATATATCGACGCTGGAATTTCAGCGCCATTGGCATCGCCCATACAGCTTGGACCACGTTGTGTCTTTGTTGGTAATGGATTTGCCGCCCCACAATTAGAGATCGGGATTGGAACCCCAATTCACGCCACTGAGGCGGCTTGGGGTGACACGAGGGGCAACCGAATTACGTATCGATCGCTAGATGACAGCGGCGAATATGCCAATCCGATAGGAGCATTTGCATTGGCTGGGTATCTTGGATTCGCTGCGCTTGCTCATGCGGCGGGAATACCACCGTTTCATACCGCTTGGCAACAGTCTACAATTCAACTCCCGCGATTAGCGCCGACACCCATGCTTCCGACAACTATTGTCATCATGGGCCTCGGGCAAATCGGTCAGGCGTTTTTAGCACTAAATTTTTTCTTGAGCAATCAAATAGCCATGACTGTTCACCTTGTTGATTACGATTCATTCGAAGACGTAAACTATCGCTCACAAATACTGCTCAATGAGAACTCTACATCCTGGCTGGGCCAGCCCAAGGTCGGCGTGATGGCCCAAATATGTGAGGACTGGGGATGGAAGGTATCGAAGGAACAAACACATATCGATTGGCAGTGGAAGAATCGTCTGGGCTCAGAATCAGTGGGGTTTCTTGGATTCGACAATATGGATGCGCGAAGGGCTGGTGTTGAGGGCGGGTTTGCAAGACTCGTGGAATGCGGTGTTGGTTCCGATTTCTCAAAGCCACGTGTTTCTTGGCATTCGCTCCCCCCTGACCGTCAAATTGCCAAAGAGTTATTCGTCGATTCAAAACCGGCGCATTTTTCTATAGATCCCACTCTGCTCAAGTCGTTGGTGGACACGCCTGGGGAGTGTGGTCGCGTCGAGTTTGAAGGGGTGAGTGCAACTGCACCGTGCTTAGGTGTATTAGCTGCGGCCTTCACGTGGATGGAATTGCTCAATTATTCAGCAGGTGAGATAGAGACGATATCGGGTGGCGCCTACGCTTGGAGTCCACTGCAACCAATTCAGAGAGATGTGTTCAGAGTGCGGGACGGCTAATGCTAAATCTGCTGTGGAGCAAGCCTGCAACGGAGACTGCTCGCACCCAAGCGTCGTTGGCGTCAATCCTGACATCACGAAATGATTGCGGAGGACGCAAATCTTCGTTAATCAGATGAGACACCTGAGCAAGCCCAATGGGTGAAATGTATGGCGTCACATCGGATAATTCGATGGCATAAACATTAGGCGAGCTACCGACATATGCGACAAATTCCTGATGAGAGCATCCCGCCATTGCCCCGAAATGTTCCCAAATAGAGTTGGGAGTATCACATGTGATGTTCCGCATGGTTACTTCACCCATTAATGATCCGAGCGGTTTTGTTCCATAGACTACAGCCCTGCATCCTCGCCATCTCAGCGAGAATTTCTTCCTAAACTCAACTTGCTTACGTCGGCTGAAAATCTGATCCGCATATTCCGGACGCATACTCATTACAAGCTTATTGGAAAGGGAATAGCCCCCTGGCGAGAACTTGTCGAGGATGCGCGGGAGCTTCTGCAACACACGGGACCAAACAAGCGTTAGCGGAGCACTACAAGAGAGCTCTGTCTCGCCAATGCGGTATTGATTAGATGCCTTGATTGCTGTGGTAAAACCGAAGGATCGGAAGAACTCTTCTTTCTCATACCAGAGTCCTTCAGGCAGAGTGAAATGGATATCCTTCGCCAGGCCACGAGCTTCGAACGTCATCTGGGTGAAGAACATCTGTCCTAAATCAAGGTCGCGGAAATTCTCATGAATTCTGAGATGGCAGAACTTTGCATGCTCCCCACGCTTGAGGACGGCGGATGCGATGGGTGCCTCATTCTCAAATGCAACGTACGCTACCCGTTCGGAACTTTTCAATCCGGGTACAACTTTATCCGAATACCAACGTCCGATTTCGGGATACATTCTCTCGTTGGCAAGAAGCATTTCACGAAGAATCATCAGCCCGTTGGTTTTCCTCCGCGCATCGCTCTCGCCTAGTTCAAGTATGCGAAAGCTCGGTGTTGGTGGGAATAACAGCTCGGTGAGATCACCCTTCAGAGGTTGTATCCGCCGCTTCAACTGTGCCATTGTTACCAACCTCCTTAAGTCTGTTTGGCCAATCAGAAAAGAAGCTCGAAAGCTTCAAGGTCTGCTTTCCATAGTCGGATGTGTCCTTCTCAGCGTTCTTGGACATCCTATAAAGGGTAAGATTCGCCATTCGCTCTCCGTGTCTTAGACTGACATCAACCTGATGACCTCTGACCTCAAAAATCAGAGGAGTTCCATTCTTTCCGTCATCGCGCTGACCAAACCACGGATGAACAAATCCTGCATAATGAATCCGCATTTCGCCAATTGTTTCGTCACTGGCCCTGCAATAGATCGCAATACCTTCTGGCACTCGAATATGCTCCTTCGACCGCAGAATGTAGAATCGATTATTTTCGATCTTAAGGCGCTTATCCTCGCCTGATTTCATAAATTTCCAATTCTTGCAGGGATCAGCGAGTGTTTCCCCCTTCCAAAGACATACTGGTTCATTGTTTCTGTCTCCCTCTGCACAAAACGCCGCAACATCAAGGCCACCGATCTCTGTGTTCTCAAGATCCACAGACAGGCTTCCGTCGCCAGTAATAGAGTCCTTGAAAACGGTACGATAGATTTCCCCACCGCGAACCTCAACGTTTTTGGGATCACCATAAAAGAGTCTCAGTTGTGAAAGACATTTACCGGCCTTTACCTTGACGCGAAACGTAAATGGTGTAATTTCCAAATATATGTCACCGCTTTGACCCTTCAAACGGTTAGCATCGAACCGTTCGTATTGATCCATACCATCAACAATAAGTCTAGCAAGCACATCCACACGGCCCACCGAACTTTTAGCTGTAGCTTCTCCGAAAATACCGATCTCTGAAAATGCAGAATCCAATCTTTCTGTCAATTTGAATACATAGGTATGATTGCAGTCCAAAGTGAAGATGTCGTCTTGTTGGACTGGCATTCTTTCGGCAAGCAATGCATTTCTGAGGATTACGCTGTAGCGATCATCACCTCCTGGTTTAACCGAGCCCCGCAACATCTTGTATCCTTCGTTTGTCAGTGAAAGATCCAGAGAAGCTTCCCCAATAATGGATGCAGTTAGGATGCCTTTTGTTGTCAAAGAAAGCATCTGCTCCTTATTGAGAACACCAGGAATCCAATTGTCCCAGGGCTTTTCCACAGGTCTCCATTTCGTGCCGATCTTACAAACGGAAATAAGGCATTGTAGGCGGCGGAGATGAACAGGCACAAGTGGAAATCCATCCCCGGATATCAACAGAGTACTCTATTCACCTCTCCTCTTCAGTGTTCGCCGTCGTGGTCGCCGTCATTGCCAGACGCCAAGCGCAACCGCGGCTAGACCAAGCCGTTGCCATAGGGACATGCCCGACCAGATGCTTACAAGGATCGCCGGGAGCACCATTAACAGCATGACGACGCCCAGGATGGCTCCAACGCGCCTTAGGGCATCGGCAGGTTTCACGATGCCCAGCATGAGCCCGAAGGCCGTCAGAATGAGCGCGATGGTTGCGACCGATCCCGCGAGGGCCACCCACACCTGCATGAAGTTCGATCCGTTCATGGTGCCACACTCCTTTCTCCCCGGAACATGCGCTATCGCTTCCCGCCAAAGCAGCCACGCTCCGAGTCGGCGAGAATTCCCGTTCCATCGAATTGGATTTCGGCTGGTTCGCCCCCTGCGGCAAAATACGCCGCCCAGAACGCCTGGACCGCCTCCTTGCGCTGCGCGGACAGCGGGGCGAAGTCGCTGCTTTCAAGACGGCCAAGACAGAGAGGTGCGCCTTGCAACGTAAAGCCATGCTGCTCGTGAAGATGCGCGGCGAGTTGGCGGGCGCTCGCCGGACTCGCCAGCGAACCGGCTGAGACGAAACGGTAGGTGCCGTCGTCCTCGAGGAAGTCGCTCACGACGATAAGCCTGCGGTTGCTCTCTCTGGGCAGAGAGGCGAGCTCCTGCCGGGCGGCGTCGAGCGCGCCGAGGATGTCGGTGCGGGACTGGTGCTGATCGAGCGATGCAGTCCACGCAGCGAATTGCTTCTGGGCCTGCTCCTGAAACCGGCGCAAATCGGCATCGTATGTCTCGCGTTGGATAGGTGCGGAGAGGCGCAGTACGCGCCCCCCGGCGTCGTTTGCCGCGTCCCCAGTGATGGGGATGATAACCAGACTATCTCCGCGCTGCATGTGGGCAATCTGATCCTGTACCGCATCAAGCGCCGCTCTTTCCGCGCGGGGCGTGATGCTGAGGCTGGTGTCGATCACCTCAATGGTTGCCACCGACACGCGGTGGGAGCAGCCTGCCAGCAGAAACAATAGGGTGATGGCAACATATCGTGCGGTGTTGATCGTGGTCATTGGTTGTCTCCCTTCGAGTCGTCTCCCTTCAGCAAGAGGCGTTGTTGCGGCGCGCGCAGTTCACGTGGCTGCGGCGCGTCGGGAATCACCGCGAAGTGGGTGTTCTCCTGTTCGAGGTAGCGTTTGTGGCTCGGATGGTGGCGGCGATGGTTGAAATAGATGAAGATCGCGAGCGCAGGAATCGCAGGGATGCCCAACTGCGCCGGGAACCATGCCAAGGGAAGAAGGAATGCCAATGGACTTGCGAGCAGCCCGCCGAGCAGACTCTTGCGCAGGACAGACCAGCGCGTTTCACGGCAGGCGCCGTTCCTGTGGCCGCGCTCATAGAACTGCGCGAAGATCGCCCGCCATTCGAGGCACTCCGCCTGCTTCCTTTTGTCGAATTCGTCCAGATGTTCCTGTTCGGTTTGAACGTCCCGGGCCAGTTGCACCTCGGCGGCGCGGAGCGTCTCGAACCGTTCTCGCACCCTGCACCACGTCCGGGCGCGCGATACCTCCTGCCATCCATAGAGCAATGCTGTGGCACCAATGAGCGGCGTCGCGATGGTGATGAAGATATAAAAAATAGAGGTCAGGATGGGATGTGCAGCTAGGAACTGCCCCAAGGGATTCCCGGCTAGGACTGCGGCGAATTTGAGCTGATAACCGCGCAGGAGTCCCCAGACCATGAGGCTTGCGACCCCGATGCCGCCGGCAGCGATGGCCGTCAGGCGCTTGGGCCTGGAATCCTTTGCTTCTATATATAGGTGACCGGTCAACTCGAAGTAGGCGGTGCATAAAGCGGCAAGTCCCGCAGCGGCAAGGAGTTGCAGCACGGGATTAGCGATATTCAGAATGTCCATTGTGGGCGCAAGGAAGAGCGTATCGAGAGAGAGAGCAAAGAAGGCGAAGCAGGCCATCAGGACTGCATGGAAGTAGGGCGGCGGCGTGTCGCCGAGTTCCTTCCGAATGCGCAGCCAAAGGACCTCGGCCTCGGGTTTCTCCCGGCGCACCTGCTGGAGTTTGGCTTCGAGGGCGTGGAGCTTGCGCAATGGTTCCTGCTTCTCCTCCGAAGTCTCCTGAACGAACCGTGCTTCGATTTCATTGAGGACCGGCGCAGGATCGATGTTGTGTGCGCCCAAGTAGAAGGCCAGGGCTTCCAATTGGCGTGGCTTTAATTTGCCTTGGTGCAGGTTACGTGTGGGCTGTCGCATGAGTTCCTCCGATTGAGTATGAAAAAGAGGAGTTGTCACATACGGACAACTCCCCTGTTATTACTGCGCTTCGAGCACCGTGCGGGCCTGTTGCAGTTTGGCAAGCTCGCGTTCCTCGTGGGTGAGTTCTTCGCGCATTCCGGCAACTTTCTCTTCTTGTTTGCCGATTTGCTCAAGGACGACCTCGACCGTGGTCTTTTTAACCCAGGCCTTGCGTCCGTTGTTCTGTGCGGTAGTGGGTGATGCTTTTTGCGTGGTCATAATCCCTCCTTAGGGTTATGTGCTGGTTGTGAAAGTGCTGGACTCCTACGGGAGTAGGAGCAAGAGACTGCGCATGGTGCCGATCTGCCGCTCGACGCCATCGATTCCGCCAAGAGCGGCGCGATGGCGTCCCGCTTCGAGGTCCTCTGCCGCAATCCTGAGCCGGGTCAGAAGCTCCGAGTTGATGGCTTTGGCCCGTTCGAGAATGTGCAGGCGGATTGCCTCGTCGAGATCATGCGGCTGTGCTTCTGTGTTCGTCTTCGTCATCTGTTTGTTCCTTCGTTGTGGTTGTGGGTTGGTCTGGTGACTTGAGAAGCAAAGGTGCTGCCTCTCCGACTTGGAGCGAGAGCGTCTGGCCTTCGAGCCAGACTTCGAGTTTGCGGATGGCTTCGCGCTTCTCCGGCAACTCGATCTGGGTGTAACGGTCATTTACGTCGCGCGACCGTTGCGAAGAGTGGCCGAGAATTTCCCGGCGTACTTCTTGGAGAACTCCGGCAAGCATCATCCGCGTGTTCGCGGTATGCCGAAGATCGTGGAACCGGAAGTGGCGAATCCCCGACCGGCGCAAGCTCGATGCCCACGTGGTCTTGATGATCTTGATGGCGTCGCCACCATAGGTGAAGACCGGGCCGCGATTCTTGCGATGTGCGAGGAGTATTCCGTAGAGGCGGCTCGTGAGCGGTATCTCCCGCGCCTCCCCTTCGGGTGTCTTCGAGTGACTGACATGGAGGATGCGATTGTCGAAATCGATATCCTCCCATCGTTGGCTAAGGATCTCTCCCCGGCGCATTCCGGTATGGAGTGCGCAAAGGATGATCCGCTGCAAGTGCTCGGGTGAGGCCGCGAAGAGCAGTTGCTCCTCGCGCAAACTCATCACCGGGCGCTTGGTTCGGCGTTCCCGTTCCATGTGCAGCCGTCCCAAGGGATTCGAGGCAAGATATCCTTCCTCGACCCCCCAGTAGAGAACGCGGCGCAGGACACTGAGATCGCGGTTGACGGTGGCGGCGGTGAGCTGCTTTTGTGCGTTGCGCTCCTGCCGGTACTTTCGGATGGCCGACGAGTTGATGTTGAAGAGCGGCAGGTCGGCGAAGAACGGCAGCAGGTGCTTCAGCCGGTCGAGCGAGTGGGGCTTCCCCATCCCGCTTCCGATGAAGAGTGCGGCGAGTCCGCCGAACGACATCTCCGGCTTCAACTGCGGCAGCCGGTGACGCGTTTCGTTCAGCTCATCATGGAACTGGCGCAGGACGGTTTCGGCCTGACGCCGGTTGGGTGTGCCAGTGGACTTGTGGTGACGAACGCCGTCGATCCATACATAGGCCCACCACGTGTTACCGCGCTTGTAAAGCGACATGGGTTATCTCCCTCCTTTCCGTTGTTGTTGTTGAAGAATCCATCGAACGACCTGGTTGCGAAAAAAGACGAGCTTGCCAGTGGGGCCTGAACGAAAGTGGGGTAGTCCCTGCGGCAGGTAGCCGTGGCGTACCGTCCACGCCGAGCAGCCGATCAATCGCGCGACCTCGCGGATCGAGAGCGGCTCGCCGAGAGCGTCGCCCGCCTGCGGGTAATGCTGCAGGTAGCTCTGCCCTATGGGGGCCTGGGATAACCCCAAGGAATCCGCAGGTATCGCGCCGTTCTCGAAACCTGATATGCGTATCTCTTCCGCATTCCCTTCAGTCGTCATCCTTCTGCCTCCTGCTTTTAGAAAAAGAACGAATGACATCTTGAAACCAGTCAGGCAGCTTCGACCAGAGCCACCAGAGAGCGGCCAAGAGTACCCCAAAGGCGACGAAAGCCTTCTGCACCTCCGGCGTGCGGACGAGGGCAATAACAAGGCTGAGGGACACATAGAAGAGAAGGAGGCCAAGGCCCAGGCGTGCGAGCAGCGCCAAGAGCCGAAGGCTCATCGGAATCCTGGGCTGCGGCGTCGAGAGTTCGCGGCTGCCGCATTTCGAGCAGACCTCCACGCCACGCGGATTTACATGCAAGCGCGGGCAGAGCTTTGCGTCGTAGGATCGGCCGCAGGTTCCGCAGAAGAGCGGTTCGCCTGCCGTCATCTTTCCGCATTGGTAGCAGTACTTCATCGTGTTTCCTTGAAAAATGGTTGATTGGTATCGCCCACGGGCCGAAGCCACACGGGGCCGAAGAACTTTTCATTGCGAACTGCGTCGAGCGATGTGAACCAGAAAATCTTTTCGGTGACCCCACGAACGGCTGCGCGGATCGATTGCAAACGGCGTTCGGAGTTTGCGAGCACGAGCACCCGGAAGCGTGATTGCCGAAACTGCCGCTCGTACTCCCCCGAGAGCGCAAGCTGGAGATAGTGCCGCGTCTTTTCTTTCCAGATCGCGAGGCCTTCGTGACCGAGGTCCACTTCGATGAACGAGGCGTCGATGCCGGAAGGCGTTGCGAACTCGACATAGCCATCCGGGATAAGGCTGAGTCCGGCAACCAACGCCTCATGGAAGGCCAGCCAGTTGACGAAGCTCACCCGAGGGATGGGGATGGTGCCGAACTTCAATCCGCAATAGACGGCATTGATCGAGAGCTGGTGCTGGACATAAAAGTCGGCGACGAGCATCTCGTTCTGCCGCCGACGCGGGCCACGGCAGGGAACCTCGATCACCTGCGCACCCTTCACGGACAACGCATAGAGTGCCTTGCATCCCCCACCGGAACCGAGGAAGAATCTCCTCAAGAGTCCCGCACGGGTGAGGGCGAGCAATCGCGTATTTACCCGTGTCGTCGATCCGAATCCGGCGGCGATCTTCACCTGCTCCCGGTCGGCAACGCGCATGACGGCCAACTCGCGCAGGAGTTTGAGGTCTCGCGGCTGCACGATGAGGCCGCGCTGCTTTCCGATGCCTGTCTTAGTTCCAGTCATTGAGTACCTCGTCGGTCGTGCGGGTGAGCGCCGCGTGCCGCTTCGCAATCTCGCGTTCGATCTCGACGCGCGGGCGGGCGCGAAGTGCGCGGGAACGGTTCAGGAGATCGGCGTAGCTGGTCTTCGAATCCTCGACCTTGGGCACACAGCCTTCCACCCAGTGGTCGGCCCCGCTCTTCAAAATGAAGTGGCGCTGCGGCAGGTTCTTCAACCGCTCGGCGAGAGATTTTCCGCCATCGAGCATCTGGGCGACGGTCGTCGCATCGGCGCTCGACAACTGGAAGAAGCAATGGGTACCGATGGAGAGAATGGCTGCGCGCATAGGCGTTGGGTACTGGTCGAGGAACTGATTTGCGGAACAGACGCCGACCCCGAATTTTCGCGCCTCCGAGAGCACTGTCTCCACGTCGGTTGAGTGCGCGATGAGATTCTGTATTTCGTCGCAATAGAGGGTGAAGAAGGATCGCTTGTTGCGCGTGAAGAGGGCATTCTTGGTCATGGTGAAGAGCAGGCCACCCAGCGTGAGGGCGTGCGCGCCCAACTTGCCCTTTTCGAGGTTCACGATGATCCAATATCCTTCGTCCATCGCCTCTCGCAGGGAGAACGTAGACGTTGCCTGCCCGACGATATGGCGGAAGCGTGGGTCACCGGTGAAGGCCGATATCTTGTTCAGGATCGGCTCCCGCATGACCGCCTTCATTGGTTCGCTCACCTGGCCATAGCGGAACTCGAAGTACTGGTGAACCTCTGCATTCGGAACCCGCTTGAGGCACGAAGCGCGAAATCCGGCGTGCGTGAGAAGGGGTGCCAGCTCAAGAAGTGTCAGGCCGTTTGCCGCAAGCACATACAGTGCATTGCGCAGCAGTTCGTCCGTCCTGGCACCGAACCGGTCGAGGCCCCAGTACATCTTGAGGAGTTCCGCGATCTCCGCGATGGAGACGAAATCGGGTTCTCCCTCCCCAAGCGGGTTGAGGCCGACGGACATCTCCCCGTCACCAGGTGAGATCACAATGAGCCGGTCGCTCAAATCTTCTTGCAACTTCCACTCCTGCGCGGCGATGGCGCGCAGCAGGAACGACGTTGCATCGCCGTGCAGGTCGAAGTACACAAATCCTCGCCCCGCCTCGATGTCTTGCAGGCAGAGATACTTGAGAAGTGAACTCTTGCCGGTGCCCGTCTTTCCAAGCAGGGCCTGATGCATCGTGCGTCGTGTCTGGCTCAGTCCCACGCGCAGTTTCGTCACCTGTTCTTCCGTGACACGGAGTCCGAGGGTAGTCATGCCGGTGCATTCTTTCCGACCGCGCCGACGCCTTCCCTGCCAGCGGTTCCAAAGTGTGCTCACGAGTTGTTCGAGGAACTGAATCATGGAGCGAGTATTTGGGAGGGCACGTCAGAATCGGTAACAAACTCCTGCACGAGATACACCAAGAGCCATACGTTTCAACAAGTTGCTCAACAGAACCATTGGGCAATATATGTTTGACAGGGTTTTGGGGGCAGGTTTCAGAAGTTTGTGATGAGCACTTCGCGGTAGCGGCGACCAGCGATTTTTTGCGCGGTGTATGAGAGGTCGATTCCCTTAATGTGGAACGCCTTGAAAATCGCGCGCACCTCGGGAACGTCGTTCAAGGACAGGACGAATTTGCCACGCAGTTTTTCGAGCAGCTCCGCCATCTTGCGGAAGTCGTCAGGATCGAGATTGAATTTGTAGAGTTTGCGGCCATAGTACGGCGGGTCGAGATAAAAAAGCGTCGATGCGCGGTCGAATTTCGCGAGCACTTTCTCATACGGCAAGCACTCGATTTGTACTCGCGCCAAGCGCTGATGCGTTTCCTCGATGATCTCCGGCAGGCGTTCGGGGTTGAATCCCGGCGGATGGACGACATGCCAGTGGTAGTTCGGGCTGACCACGAGACTTGCAAAGGAGCTCTTGAGAAGATATAGCTGCCGGGCTGCGCGCTGGATGTCAGTGAGCGTTGCCGGATCGGTGTCCCGGAGCAGTTCAAACCACTTCCGGCTCACGACGACAAAACGCAAATAGCGGACGAGTTCCTCGTAATGCTGCTGGCATACGCGGAAAAAGTTCACCATCTCCCCGTCGAGATCATTCAATACTTCGACCTTGGACGGTTCCTTCTTGAAGAACACTTGCGCGCCGCCCGCGAAAGCCTCGACATACGTCGTGTGCTCCGGAAAGACGGCGATGATCTGCTTCGCAATCGCACGCTTACCGCCGATATAGGACAGTGGGCCTCGCATGGATGGTTGAATGGATTTTCTGGAATTGCACTGTGGCACTTCGATTCGACCTTTATGGATCGAAGCGTTATCTCATCCTATGCGACTGGCAGAGAAAATATAGGTAGAGAAAAATGCGCCACAAGTCGGATTCTGTCCGAATCGTTCGAAGCTCATTGACATCTGTCTTTAACTTTGTATGGTTAACAGCAAATAACAATAAACTCACATCACTATGCGTTTACCCGCCTTCTCGTGCATTTTTATACACCTATTCCTTATTGAACCGATCCGATATCGTGGTCTGGATGCCCATCACGGAAGACGACCTTCAGGAGTTTATCGAAATCTGGAACGAGGAGTTCCACGAAACGATAGCGTTGGGCGATGCAAAGCATTCCGCAGCGTCGCTGCTGGAACTCTATGCGTGGCTCGTTTTTGGAGAGGAGGATTCATAAATCATGCACCAGCCCAATGAGATATTTTCTGTATTGCCGCAAATCAAGTGAAGATGAAGACCGGCAGGTCCTATCGATTGGCTCCCAAAGAGAAGAAATGGAGCGTCTTTCGATTGGGTGGACTGGTGTGGAGATTGTCGAAGTCTTCGAGGAATCATTCAGCGCCAAGGCCCCAGGACGCCCAGTCTTCAATCAGATGCTTCAAAAGATTCAGAAGGGAGAGGCAGAAGGCATAATCGCATGGCACCCTGACCGGTTAGCCCGGAATTCCGTAGACGGTGGCCGGATTATCTACCTCTTGGACACCGGGGGCCTCAAGGATCTTCGGTTTGCCACGTTCAGTTTTGAGAACAACTCCCAGGGCAAGTTCATGCTGTCGATCATCTTTGGGTATTCCAAGTATTACGTTGATTCACTCAGTGAAAACGTCCGTCGGGGAAACCGCACGAAAGTCCAGCGGGGATGGCTTCCCAGCATTGCTCCCATTGGATATTTGAATGACAAAGAAACCAAAACGATAATCTCCGATCCCGAGCGCTTTCCCTTGATTCAAAGGATGTGGCAACTCATGGGAACGGGAAACTATACGCCACGACGCCTCTGGGAAATAGCAACGCAAAACTGGGGACTTCGCACGGTCAAGCGAAAACGTATCGGCGGAAAACCACCTTCCTTGAGCGCTATCTACTGCATCCTTACGAATCCCTTTTATGCAGGCATCCTTGAACTGGAAGGAAAGACGTATCCGGGCAAGCATAAGGCCATGATCACTTTTGAGGAATTCGATCTCGTCCAAAAGCTTTTGGGACGGCCTGGACGACCAAGACAGACGAGATCATTCTCGTACACAGGCATGATTAGGTGCGGTGAATGCGGCTTGCTATTTATATAGCTGGGTTAGTGGTATAGGTCTTTTCGTCGGCCTCTCACGGCGTGACGGACGAATCATTCGTCTATACGTCACCGAGAGGCCGGCGAAAGAACCCAACCCGTTTATATGTCTGAGGTATCGTCAATCTGCTTTTGGTTCTTGCGCGCCGTATCGCTGCCAATAGGCAAAGCCCAGGGCAATGGCGTCAAATAGTGCCATACGCGGGCGTTCGCTTTCCCATATTCTGCGCTTTGGTGGAAGCTTCCAAAGTAGTTCCGGAAACACTTGGGCGAGCATCGACGCGACCTCATGTTTGGAGTTGACGTGGAACAGACCAAAGACTTCTTTTAGTTCTATCTCTTTCATGAATCGCACCGGAATCAAACGGGATAACGCCTCGTGCTTGATCGATCTGAGAATCGGACGGACCCCGGAGCCCTTGCGGGTGTTGAGCAGGCGCGCTTTCCCCAGAACAACCTCCGAGGGAGCAAATAGCGTGAGCAGAGATGCAACTCGTTTGCTTGCCGCTGCGCGTTGCGTACTGCTATTCAACGGGTAGAACACCATTCCCCAGTCCACCAGTCTGTCCGGTCCTTCAAACACCGCGAAGGCAAATCGCCGTGAGCGCAGAGCGATGGCGAGTATTCTTTTGTTATGCAAGATCGGATGCATGTTTTGAATCTGATTGCTGCGGGTTTTGCCGCTCCCACATCCATTCGATCTTGCGGGCAATCATAGCGGCATCGCGACCTTTAGCACTGCGCTGTTGGAGATTGTGCTCCATCTTTGCGATACGTTCTTCGATTTTCCGCTTTGTGGTTTCGTAAGGCCCCGGAAAGAGATCGGAGACAGGTACGCGAAAGATCGCTTGATAACTGAGCGCAATGATGAGCGGCGGTACACTGTATGATCTTTCGTGGCGGGAGACCGTTTCTTGGTCGGGGTATCCAAGGAGTTGAGCAATCTCCCGTTGGCTTAGACCAGATCGCTTCCGGTGATAGCGAAGATAGTTCGCAAGAGTTGTTTGAGTCATGGTGCCAAAGATCAAAGCGTTTATCGACCTTTGCCATAAGCTTAACAATCGGTACGAGGAGCGATAGGTAAATAAAAATGCATCCGATGCAGGGTTTTCCTGGCCCCGGAGCGGCTTATATAAAACGCAAATCTAACAGGCCGCGCAAATCAAGAGGAATTGTGCGAAGTACTGTGGATTGCATCTGGAAAAGTTCTGGATTGCTGTCACCGTCTGAGGATCAATAAAACGGGGAGTCGAAGCCCCCCGTTAGGTTATTGCACGATCAGCCGAGGATAGAAGTGCCTATTCAATGCACGTATCCCCAACGCTGGGTGAAGTTCGATAAGCCAGGAGTCCCGCTTTTCGGAACCCAGCATAGAGTTTGTACATATGGTGGATTACCGGGCGACGTGGAATCTTCAAGCACAGAGGCGGCTTCACGTCGCCATCAATGGCGCATGAACCGGCGTGACTCGCGGCGCGCGGAATACATACGAGCACAAACAATTACGATTTGTGCGGCTCAGGTAAGACGACAGGAAATCCGACTGGCACTGTAGGGAGTGTCGTACCAAAGAAACGGTGAACCCCTCTGAGAACATCGCCATCTACGAGCATCGTGCGATCCTGCGACTCCAGCTCTTCTGGATGAATCCAATGAAATCGTCTTACAGAAGTTTCAAGTTTCATTTCAGGAGCAATATGACAGAGCCACGCGGGAGCGGTCCTAAAGGTCACCGCGCAAAACTCAAAAATGTACACCACGAGCTCCTTGTAGCCTGGATCTGGCTTGACACTCACTACAAAATGATTACCCAGGCTCTTTACCGTTATGTCGTCTGTGGGAATAGAAAGATAGTCCCCAATATCCACTGCATTGAGCCTTTGGCGAAGGGACTCGGCCTCGCCTGGGGTTCTATCCCGAAAGAGCAGCATAAAAGCCTGCCATCCGGTGATTGGCTTGCCACTGAAGTAGTTCAAAAGGAGAGGACGACCGGATGCATCTCTGGCCTTCAGTAAGAAGACGTCAAGATGCATCATCCTCGGCGGCATAGGGCCAAAGGGGGAAAAACTCTCGGCTACCCTGAGTCCTTGGCGAGCAGTATGGCGTTTCCTAATGCCGCGTGCACGGTCATCGCAGACATTCGCTTTCGCGTGCAAGGAAAGACCTGCAAATGAATAACAGGGATAGAGAAGGTCCAGCAAATGGAGAGGAGGTCAATCAGACGAACGTACGGCTGATTAGCGAGAACTGCTTGTCTCAGCGTGGCAGCGTCGGGCAATTCCGGCCTGTCCGTCGGCGGCGATGCGGAAATCAATATGCTCGATAACGCCTTTCCGAATGACGTAATAGCTGCGAGCTCTAAATCGCTTTCATTCGTCCGATGCTTGAAACGCGCCTCGTCGCGCCAGATAAAACGCGGCTCCGAGTTCTCGTCTAAGAGCGATGCGGGGTCAAGCCCCAGTTTACGAGCAAGAGAGAATCGGAGTTCCGCGCGAGCCGATGACGATGCTTCAGCGGCTTCACTCCACCAACGCGGCCATGCTGCATTGATGGCGGGCCCGCTCAAACCTACGTCTTGAAGGCGCCGTTTAAGGACTAGGGCTGGCTCCGTCACGATGATCTCCTCCCTGTGCGGGTTGATTGTAGGCGAACGTTCCGCAATGCAGCGATTATCCGAGCAACTGTTTCCGCGTGGAGGTCGGTGCCGTCCCAAATTCTCATGAACGTATCCATAATGAGCTTTTTCGGCTCCGCTGTGGCAGTCTCTGTAATCTTGTATTCGTCTTCAATACCTGCATAACTGCATATTGCCTTCAGTGCTTTTCCCCTTCTCCGCGGATTCCTTTGAAGAATCCTAGAGATTGTTGACTGGTTTACCTTTACTGCCATCGCAAGATCGGACTGCGTCAGTCTGTGTTCGTCCATGAACGCCCGAAGTGTTTGCGAAATTTGTTGCATAATGTATTAGCTTAATGCATATTTGTAATTGCGAACACTTTTTGTTTATGACGGATATTCCTTTGCACTTTTGTTGGACCCGGTTCGGCACTGAGGCTGCTCAGTCGATACACCAGATTCTCGTCCGGAAAGAGCAAGAGCGGCAAGCCAATCATGGCCTCTTCCTTTGGGGAATCGGCAATGCGGTTGGGCCTTCCATCTTAGAACTTGTCAGACGGGCAAGCGTACCGGAGGTCATCTTCAGCCCCATCAAATCCGCTCCCCGTGAGGAGGATGTCACCCCACCGGCAATTGTTGCATGGACAGCTGGCAGTACGATTTGTGGCGACCGCTACGACCTGCCCAAGACAGTGCTCGTCACGAGCAGATTTGTCCCTTCGCAGCCGCGTCGGTCGCATTATGCTCTTGTGTGCTATAGCGAGCAACGGTTGTGTTTGGCCTCATCTGATCGGCGGATCGCACTTCGATCGCTTCGGAATATTATCAGCGGGCGCAAGGTTGGAGCGTCACAAGTAACGGCCGTCGTCGAGTGTAAGTCGGAAGCTGCCGAAGATGCCTGGCAATACGATGTTGCGATGCGAGCTCGACTAGTCCACCCATTCTTTGTGAAGTTGACGGAACACATGATTGTCTCGGATGAACTCGATGACGCATCATCAGTCACAGATTGGCCGCGCGCGGTGGAACGGTGTTGGGTAAAGAAGTCCGCGAGCCGCGTTTAATTAGTGTTTAGCGCCTTCTCAAAGAAAGGATACGTGATCCTGATTTGGGATTATCACGCGAAGAACTCGTGGGCAATCCAAGAGGAGTTCCTCTTAAAAACGCAGCGAGAAATCCTCGGAGGTAACGACCGTCACAAAATCGACTACAGTCGTGTAGGCGAAAAAAGCAGATGCGCTGGGCGAAATCGCCACATCTGCTTGATTCTTAATGAAATGTGGTGGTCGGGGCGGTCAGATTCGAACTGACGACCCTCTGCTCCCAAAGCAGATGCGCTACCAGGCTGCGCTACGCCCCGACATTCATCAATCTTACCCCACTGATCGCAACCTGATAACCAACTTACCACGCTGCAATTGACAGTCGGATCTCCCGGC
>JBEKCX010000576.1:0-2920 GCA_050014655.1 Occallatibacter sp.
GGCCGCCTGAAATTCCGTTGTCCGGCAGCCGTAGGTAAGTGCGATTGTCTTTTCCGCGCTACTTGCTCCAAGTCCCGTTATGGGCGTACCTTTTACTTGAATCCTAAACGGGATTATCGGTTGGTAGGTCTTATTCCCAGAGGGACAGCGCTCTGGCAAAAAAAATATGACAGACGCACCAGCGTCGAGAGAGCATACTCTGAAGAAAAAGGTAGCCATAAATTAGCAGACCCACGAGTAAGGGGACTGGAAAAGATCAAGATTCATACCTACTTAGCTTTATGTGCCCAGATCATTAAGCGTATTGGAGCCGCCATAACAGAGGGCCGGATTATACCTGAAGCTTTACCTTTCCCCGTCCGAACCTAGCGAACCTTAAAAGGAGGTTATTCTAATCCCGCCGTAGCCGGGATTAGATAGTGTTGTCCTGAATTGCTGATTATTCTGTTGTTAAGGTACTAAAATCATCAAAAAGAGAAGAAATAATGAAAAAAACGTTTTAAATCATAACCCCTTAATTTTTTAATCCTCTAAAAAGAGGGCTAGATTACATCAACTATCATTTTTAAACAGCCTCATAATAGAAATGTTAAGACCCAATTGCAGGATTTACGCGATGCGACAAACGATGGCTAAGTTATGAAGAAACTACGGCTGCTAATTATTTGTGCCTCCTGCACAATGATTTCATTGGGGTGGGCGGGGTGTTCGAATTTAGCTCATTCGACAACTTTGACTGAGTCTCAAACTATCGCGAACAAAACTGTATCCGCACTATCAGACGTTAAATCATTTAATTTAGACACGGATGTTAAAAACTACTTCGGCACTAGCTCTCCCGGAATCGAATGGAAGGGTTCAAAAACCATTGATGTCTCTAATCAAAAGATGGCAATGAACATGACGATAACGGACCAGGAGCCCGGAAATAATTTAGAGTTATTTTCACTCGGAATGTACCTAGGAGACGGGGAAGATTACCAAGAAGATGCTGCCCCGGGATTATCTCAGCCAAACCCATGGACTAAAACCGAACTTACTACTAATTTATGGAACAGCGAGATTCAAATTCAATATCTCTCGGAATTATTGAAAACTGCCGCCCAAATCAATTCTTTGAAGAATGAAACAATTTACGGTATCGATTGTTATGTCCTTGCGATTACTCCATCTGCTCAGGGGGCAGTCGACTTGGTTGTATCGCAAGAACAACCCTTTGGTCCACAGATCAATGTTGATTTTAGTGGCGGTACGCCTGTTGTAAGGCCGGATGCCTTTAAGAGTGGTTCAATCCAACTTTGGATTGAACAGGATAACTATTTGCCGGTTAAAGTCGAAATCAATGTTGATTTTCAGGGCACTACAGGTGGCGGCCCAGGGAGTGCAGGTACTGTTTTTTCCACGCCAATTGGTAACCAAGAAAACTCAAGCTTTCAGGGAGAGTTGGAGTTCTCAAATTATAACCAGCCGGCCTCCATTCAATTACCTCAAGGAGCTTTGAATGCGCAAAGTGTAGGAAATTGACTAAAATGAACAAGGCAATTAAGACTAACTCAATATCAGTAATATTCATCCTTTTGATGTTTGCGGTTTGTGGTTGCCAATATCAACAGAAATCATCCACTACTTCAACTATAACCGATGCCTCCACTTCAACCGCCACGACAATCACTACTTCAATTAACGCCGATACAACAGCATCAACGCCTATCATAATTACTACTTCTAGCGCTGTCTATACGACACCAACTTCGCCCCAAACCTCTTTCGCGGGTCCAACATTTCCGACGGAGACTGCTATCGAGGACGTTCCGCCTCCTGCACCGGTACCATGGCCTAATGTTGCGACTTACACGGAAACAACCTACCAAATAAATGCACGAGTTGGTGAAGAGTTTGCGATAGGCATGTATGCGACAATATTGCCAATGCAGTTTACTAAATCGTACGACCAGAATTATATCAGTTTGATAGATGACCAGGTGGTTGATTACCTGCCTGTTACTACCGAGGGAACTGAGTGGTTCTTATTCGAGGCTACCAAAGAAGGTACCGCTGATATACTTTTTCAGTATCCGTTGGAATTTTCAAAAGTATTCCGGATAATTATCAATTGAAGTCAATTAAGAGCATAAGCGCACGGAGCAGGATCAAGGAGTGTGATAGATTGAAACGATCAATAAAAAGGGTCTTAGTTTCAATGGCATTAGTTGGGCTAATTCTTTCTGCCAGTTGTACTTCATCGAAGACCCCGACTATTACCACAAGTTCGTTGCCTGAAGGGACTGAAGGCGTGACGTACTCGGAGACTCTGATAGCAAGGGGTGGCACACCCCCTTATATTTGGTCAACAATGGGTGGAGAACTGCCGATAGGACTACAATTAAACCCCACCAGTGGCGTTATTTCAGGCACTCCCATTATTGCGAGTAATCCCTCTTTCGTAACTTTCATGGCCACCGATAACTTGAAAAAGATAGCCTTCAAACAAATATTGATGACCGTTAACCCCACCACAACTGCCACCTCCACGTTTTCCTCGACCACAACCACCGCCACTGCCAATTCAGCTTCAGTTAACTCAATCAGCGGTTTGAGTTTATCTCTTTCTCTTGACGCGGCAAACTACAAGCCCGGGCAGGATGTTTACGTAACTATCGAAGAGCACAATACATTAAACACGGATACGGTCGTTCCTGCGTCAAATAACTGGGCTCTTGATTATTTAGCGATGGGTGGCTGCGGAACCAACGGTGATTTTGTTGGAATTGCCCTCTTTCAGGGTTACTATACTGCTAGCAATAAATCTTTTGGAGAACCGCTGCTTTTTTGGAACTACAATATTACCACCCCGTGTCCCACAACAACCACGCCGCCAAATGGTTTCGACTTTACACCGTTGGATCATAAATACGCGGAT
>JBEKCX010000577.1:0-4077 GCA_050014655.1 Occallatibacter sp.
CATAGCTGCCCAGCTTTTGGTATTCTTCGGCGATGGTGGGGACGAGGTTGAGGTATTGCGCGGAGATGATTTGGTCGGTGTCGATATTATCGCGCACGACATAGACCGGCCCTGTGAAAACAGACTTCATGGAGGGAATGTGCCCGGAAGCGGACAGGTTTTCAAGGGAGGTCTTGATGCAGACAAGCCTCCAACTCCTGATGGCGGCGCTGGATCGGCAATTTCCCGAGGCGGGCGACAGCTTGGTAGAATTTTTCGAGGTCGCCGTGGTTGGAGCGAAGGAGGGCGGCGAAGGCGGGGACAAGGTCGTAATAGGCTGAAACGGTGTTCAATTTGGCATTATTGATCGGCTCGGCGAACCAGTCGTCGAAAGGGGAGGCGCCGCCCCAAAAGGCTTTCAGGGCGTCATGTTGGGCGCGAAGTTGGGCAATGATCTGCTGCTTGCGGGCCAGTTTGGCGGGGACGGTTAATTTTGGATCGTCGTAGATGGCCTGGAGTTGATCGCGGGCGGCCGTGACGAGGCCGACGAATTGGCGGTCCTGATCGAGGCCGACACGGTAGTGGTGGTAGCCCTGTGGGTTGGAGGAGGCCAGGAACCAGCGGCGCAGGCCTTCCATGGAAACGAAGGTGGCGAAGGCTTCGTTGAAATCGGTGTCGCCGGGGACAAAGAGGCGCCGGTGGGTGAGTTCGTGGAAGATGATTTCGGCCAGGTAGGAATCGGGTTCGTTGATGAAGGTGTTGAGGAGGGGATCATTAAACCAGCCGAGGGTGGAATAGGTTTCAATGCCGTCCACATAGACATCCCAGCCTTTTTTTGCGAAGTCATTGGCGTAGTTGCGGGCGGCTTGTTCGTTGAAGTATCCGCGGTAGCTGGCGCGGCCAACGACGGGGAACCACCAGGTCTTGGGGGCCAGGGAAAGGGCGGGGGCGAGGTTGACGTTCCAGACGACAAAGGGGCGGTGCAGGTCCGCGTATTTGAGATAGCTTTGGCCGGCCGGGAGATGGAGTTGGTCGGCGGCGAATTGGCGGATTTTGAGGATTTGCTCGAATTTGGCTTTGAGGGGGGCGGGGGTTTGCGGATCGGCAATGAGCCGGCTGATGGGTTGCTGGTGGGTGAGGATTTGGCACTGGCCGGTGACGGCTTGCTTGTAGAAGCCAATGGCCTGGCAACCGGAAAGGACGGCGGCCAACAAGCCACAGGCAAGTCCGCAGAGCAAAAGGCGGACGCGGGACCGGAGTGAACGAGGAGCGGCGATTTTCAAGGTTAGAGCCTGTTTGAAAACAGGCTCTTAGTTGATGCCCAGAGCCTTGGCGATGGCTGGATCCAAGGCATCGCCACGGATGGATTCGCCTTGGGCGAGGATTTTGCCATCGCGATCCAGCAGGAAGGCTTGCGGGATGCTCTGGATGCCGTACTTTACGGCCAGTTTGTTGGTCCAGAAACCGCCATCGTAGTATTGGCGCCAGGCCATGTTGTTGTCCTTCATAAAGGTGGTGAGTTTGTCCTTGGCCCCTGCCTGGTCGAGGCTGATGCCGATGATCTCAAACCCTTTGTCATGGTATTTCTGGTAGGCCTTGACGACGTTGGGCACTTCCGCCCGGCAGGGGGAGCACCAAGTCGCCCAAAAATCAACCATCACCACCTTGCCTTTGTAACTGGCGACGGAGAGGGGTTTGCCGTCGAGGTCCTGTTCGTTGAAGTCGGGGAATGCAGCCGTCTTGACGAGGCCAGCCTGGATCTTGGCTGTGGCGATCATTTGGTCCACGCCTTTGGCGAAAGTGGAATCGGGGAAGTCGTGCTGGAGTTGTTTGAGGAGTTCGGTTCCTTTATCGGTGTTCTTGAAGATCTGCAAATAGAGGGTGGCTTTCATGTAAAGGATTCTGGCCACGTCGTCGCTGGTGTCGCCTTTGTACTTGGCGAGGAGGGCGTCGAACTGCTTGATGTTGTCGGCCTGGCCGGCTTCGGTTTTCTGGCCCGCTTGCAGGCTGGTTTGGATGCGGGTGATCAAGTCCTTCAAGTCGGAGGCGGCGGCGGCGTTGGTGCCGGCGGCAAAGCCCCGATAGGTTGGAATCAACAGGGCGGCGGCGGCGAGGAGGACAAGGAATCTGTTTTTCATAGAATGACTTTTGGCTCGGAATGATTGAGAATTATCAACAGAGGAAGCAGAGCACGGAACGGCGGCGGCTGCAAGTAGATTCGGGAGGCAAAGAGGCGCGGATGCAACGGGAAAGCGGCAGGCAGCTTGATGAGCAGGATGGTGGAAGGGGTGGATAAGGAGAAGATGCAGATCAAGGTAGTGTGAGGGGGAACGGGTCGTTAAAAGAACGGAGAAATCGGAGAAATCGGAGGTATTGGAGAGGCTAAAAGGGGAGTTTGGAGGCGCAAAACCGGCAAGAGTCTTTTATTGCAACTATTTGCATACTAGAATGTTATAGCGTAAAAGTGAACCGATGAGGGGTTTTAAGTTAAGTAATATGAGTGATTTACTAAGGTTTCAAAAACGCAGTTTCCGTTTTTTGGGGTTCAAACTGGCGCGGCGCGCACGGTGGGCGCTCGTGCTTTGCCTTGGTTACTAAACCGGGGAGGGGCAGAATGGCAGGGGAATGACTGTCAGAATAAGAGCCTTGCCTTGGTTCAAAGGCTGTGCTGGGGGCAAGGATGGAATTAACGCAAAGGCGCAAAGGCGCAAAGGCTTTGCCTTGATTCCAAAACTGGGGGGGGCCAGAATGGTCCTCCGCCGCCCTGCGGGCTATGGAGGACAGGGCAGGAGGATCCTCCGCTGCCCTCCGGGCTATGGAGGACAAGGGTTTTGATCCGGCCTTGGGCCACCGGCGCGCTGGGGTAAGAAGATTGAACAGAAGGGCAGGAAGGAAACGAAGGTATTTTTTTGTGGCATACGATCCAATATGACAATACCACGAACCGACCCCTCGGCCTTCGACGAACCGCCCCCTCGGCCTTCGATGGCATTGGAAAAAGAACAATCATATAAGTGTTCGCGCATGGCGGCCTTGTTGTTCGCTCTCATCTGGATTTTCTTTTTGCCGGCTTGGCTGGTTGTCATGGTCCTTTACCAGGCCCACGTTATTTTATCGAGTCGAAAGCTGGGAGTCTCGGCGACAGCATTGTCCCCAATGACTATGCGGTGGCTGCAACATCAACTCGGGTTAAGGCGGGATGAGGCCTGCGGAAAATTGATAAAGGTTCTGCCGAACCATTGCTACGCCGGGTTGTGTGCCACGGTGTTTCCTATGTTGCTGGGCCATCGGTTGACCGGGTTCGTTCCGAAAATGCTGCGTTATCCCTATGAAGGAATTCCGCCAGTCGGGCATTCGACGGCCGTGCGGGCGACTTTCGTTGACGCTGCGATTGAAGGTTATCTGCCGGGCGTCGAACAATTTGTCGAGCTCGGCGCGGGTTATGATAGCTGACACGGAGGTTGGAAGCTGGTCGAAACAACAACGCATGATTGCGCCGCTGGCAAAATTCATTGACTGGTATTTCCTATGCCTTGATTCTAAAAGCGGGGGTGGGGGCAGGGATGATCCTCCGCTGCCCTCCGGGCTTTGGAGGACAAAGGTTTTGATCCGGCCTGGCCAACCGGGGCGTTGGGGTGAGAACGTTAAACAGGTCACGAGGGAAACGAAGGGGTTTCTTCGCGGCCTATGATCCAATATGACAATACCACGAACCGAGCCCTCGGCCTTCGTGCTTGCCGCGCTGTAACCTGGCGAAGGCGGGTCCGCACCGTTGCACCGTCTCTAAGCGCCGAAGACAGGCTGCCCCGGCGACGTGAGCGCGAAAGCTTTCGCCAAGTCCTCTCAGCCGGCAGGCCGCGCATCAAGTCCTTGTCGAGATTTCCGCACCCACGACGCCCCCAACTTCAGTCCGACGTCTGCCACTCCGGGCCAGCCACGGGACTTACGCCTACCCGCCATCTTTCGGGCCAACCATACCCGTTGACTCACGGGAAAAAGACACCGGCGGGGTCTGAGTAAGCCGGTCGTTTGGGACTCATGTTTGGGTCTCCGGGTCTTGATACTATTTTAGGTCTTCGACAGCAAGGTAAAACGAGC
>JBEKCX010000578.1:0-3557 GCA_050014655.1 Occallatibacter sp.
GCTCGTGCTGTCGGAAGTCAGCGAGTTCGGAAACTCCCGCGCGACCGTGTCCCAGACCTCCGTAAACGTGACGCGGCCTTTCTCATGCAGGCAACGAAAGACCGTTTCTTCGACGCGCTCCGACAGCGGAACGGCTTCGAGCCGCGCGACAAAAGTTTTGTCGGCAAACCACCACAGTTTGCCCGCCGCGCCACCGAGTCTTGCCTCCACAAGTTCGAATTCCTTGCCGATGCTTTCTTCCAGCACCGTCTTGACGTCTAGGCCCGTTTGCAGCGTGCCGAACAGGCCGCGCCTGGCGAGCACCGGGTCCACTTGGTTGAGGAGAATCGTGTAAGGCGTCGGCTCGGCGCGGTGGGCGATGACTTCCCGGCAAGTCTCGATCACGATGCGGCGAAACCGATCTTCGTTGATTTCTTCCATCGGACGCGCCGGCCGCGCGGTTTTGGCGAAACGCAGGTAGAAATCGCCCTGCGCGCTGCCGAACGGCTGCATCATCGCCTTGGCTGAAACCTGCGCCAGGGGCTGATGATGGATGTGTTCGTAATCAAATCCGGCGAACACTCCGGCCCGCACCGTCGCATTGCGGACCATGAAGGTCGGGTTATGAAAGGTCAGCGTGAGAACCCGCTCCGGGCGCAAGACGCGGTACATGCCTTGCACGCTGTTGTTCAGCAGCGCGTAATAGAGGTCGAACGGCTTTTTTTGGCGCTCGTTCCGCACGATTTCATGCACCGTGATCCGGTCGGCATAGAGATAATCTTTCTTGAGCCAGGCGTTCCAAAGATAGGAAAGCTCGCCATACTGGATGGACGCATCGTAAGGAGGGTCGGTGAAAATGTAGTCCACACACTCGTCGGGCATCTTTTTCATCAATTCCACGCAATCATCATTGACGACCGCTATGTCGGCTTCGCCCTCCAATACTTTCCGCCAGTCGTCCGTGACCTTCACACCGCCCAACAATTCGTTGGTCTCGTTCTTGGCCTTTATGATTCCCTGATGACCTGTCACTGCGCTTTCAAATTTCTCCCACGCGTTTGACTCAAGGTAACGCGGGGCCGACCAATAACTGTGTTGCGTCCATGTGGAACTGAAGGCGGTTTGGTGATTGCCCTCGCCCGGCGCGAGGGCCGGGCACATCCGCGTGCAGAGGTGAATCATCGAAGTGAACGCGCCGGCCAAAAACTTCCGCAGTTGCGGGCTGCTTTCCTGTTCGATGGCTTCATAAATCATCGCCGCCGCGCGTAAATTACGTTTCGTGAACAGTTGGTCGAGTGAATCGAAATGCTCCTTCTTCATGAAGGGCGTGCCGTCGTCGTAATATAGTTGGTTCTTCGGATACCACTCCTTAATGCGTTTGGCTTCCAGTTCGGCCAGGGCGTCGAGGTCTTTCTGCTTGGGCTTGCAGCCGCTTTCGCAACGATGCTCGCAATGCGGGCAGCTTTTGTATCGCACTTCCACAAGGTTATCGCCCTCGCGCACGCAACAATCTGCTGCCAGCGGCTGGTCGCACTTGAGGCAATGAATCGTGTAAAGCTCCGCCACGCGTTTCTGCGCGCGCTCACGAACGCGCTCGAACGCTTCCAGGAGTTTCAGCGTGTCCACCCGCCGCAGCGTCAGTTCCGTGATGTGGCTGGCCGCCGGATTGAGGTCGCAGACGATGGCGCGGCGTTTGTGGCGCGCCGCCTCGATGGCGGCCACGCCGCTGCCGGCAAAGGGATCGAAAACAACCTGATGCGGTTTGGTGTACGCCTGGATGTGTTCGCTGACCACGTTCCAGGTCTTGCGCGACCAATACTTGTGCCAGACGTACATCGCCGTGTGCGATTCCGGCGGAATCTGCCGGTTGATGTGCTCGAAGGCCGGCGGGCGGATCCTGCCGATTTTAGCGCGGGCTAGTTCACGGGTTTTCATCAGGTGTCGCGAGCGACTTCTTTGAGCAATCTTTGGCAGATTTCATACGCCGCGGCGAGCCGAATCGCGCGCACCACTTTAATGCCTTTGACTTGCGCGACTTCCTCCAGCGGACAATTCATCAGCCCCGCCAGCGTGCCGTATTGATCGAGGAGCGCATTGGCGCTGTCGAGCGCCGAATATCCTCGTCCGCCGCTGCCGAGCAGAATGGCCAGCAATTCCGCGTCCGAGCAGCTTCCCGCGCCCTTTTCCAAAAGTGTCCGACCCGGTTTCAACGCAAAAAGAAAACCCCAGGCGGCGCAGCGAAACAAGCGTTATTGCTGGAATTCTCGGGGCCAGGCTCATTTGCCTGCGCCTCCTTTTTCTAATTGGCAGACGCCCCCGTGAAAACTCCGCGCTGGCAAACCCGCCCTTTCTTTGGCAATCTGCCCCGGACATGATCGAATCCCTGCGCGCATGGCTGGACACTCAACTGGACGCCCTCTACACCTTCGGCCTGGAAGTCAACTTTGAGCAGCGCCGCGGCAAACGCGCCGCCCTCCTCCGCTCTTTCCTCTACCTCCTCTCCAAAATCTGGCAACTCGGCGTCAACATCCAGCGCTTCCTCATCCGCGTCCGCATCCTGCGCGATTCCACCCTCGGCATTCAAGTCATCGCCATCGGCAACCTCACCGTCGGCGGCACCGGCAAGACCCCCGTCGTCGAAAAATTCGCCCGCGAACTCCAGAATCAAGGCCGCACCGTCGCCATCCTTTCCCGCGGCTACCGTTCCAAACCCCAGCGCTTCAGCCAGTGGCTCCTCAACGCCCTGCTCTTTCGCGCCGACAGCACCCCTCCGCGCGTCGTCTCCGACGGCAAATCCCTCCTCTTGGATTCCGACACCGCCGGCGACGAACCCTACATGCTCGCCTCCAACCTCAAAGACGTCGTCGTCCTGGTGGACAAAAACCGCGTCAAAAGCGGCCGCTACGCCATCGAGAATTTCGGCTGCGACACCCTCTTGCTCGACGATGGCTTTCAATACTGGCGCCTGGCCGGCCGCCGCCAGGACATCGTCCTCATTGATTGCCAGCAGCCCTTTGGCAACGAACAAATGCTGCCCCGCGGCACCTTGCGCGAGCCTCCTTCCCATCTCGCCCGCGCCAGCGCCATCTTCATCACCAAGAGCGAAGGCGACACCACCCAACTCCGCCAGCGTATCGCCGCCTACAACCCCGTCGCCGGCATCATCGAGTGCGTTCATCATCCCCTTTACTTTGAAGACGTCTTCACCGGCGAACAAAAGGACCTTGATTTCATCAAAGGCAAACGCGTCGCCTCCCTCAGCGGCATCGCCCAGCCCGAAAGCTTCGAGCAAAGCCTCGTCCGCCTCGGCGCCGAACTGGTCTATTCCAAGCGCTTCGCCGACCACCACCGCTTCTCCCAGCAGGAAATCCTCAACGTCATTAACCGCGGCAAAAAACGCCAGGCCCAAATCATCGTCACCACCCAAAAAGACGCCGTCCGCTTTCCCAAGATTGACCGCCGCGACCTTCCCATCTGCTTCGTCCGCGTCGAAATTAAAATCCTCCACGGCGCCCAGGACTTCGCCGATTGCGTCCACAAAATCTGCCTGCGCTGACCCCCGCCCCGCCCATGAATCC
>JBEKCX010000579.1:0-2840 GCA_050014655.1 Occallatibacter sp.
AGGGCCAGCACGCCAAAGACAGCTTCATGCACGCGGCGCAATGGTTCTTTGCGCACGAATCGTTCGAGGGCTTCGATGCCGAGAGCAAATTCGCGGAGCGCCAGCGAGCGTTTCGTGTAAAGGCCGCGCGCACGAAGGCGTTCCAGGTTTCCTGCCGCCGTGTATTCCGGGCCGTAGATGATGCGCAGATATTCGCGACCACGGCATTTCACCGCTGGCTGAACCAGCCCCCGCCGATTTTTGGCGATGAAATCAAGCGGTTTCACAACCATGCCCTCGCCGCCGCGTCCGGTCAGTTCCTCCCACCAGCGGATGCCCTCGGCTTCGCTTTCTGGAACGGTTACCTCAATGATACGGAACGGCGTGGCGACGATGATGCCGCCCGCCAAACGCGCCAAAGTTTGCATGTGCCAGTCGTGTGGCTGGTCCACGTGGACCTTTCCTTCCGTGGCCAGCAAATGAAACGGCGCGAGCTTAAGATCGGCCACGGAATTGACGGGCCAGCAATACCGCCGGTATGCGGCGATATAATCGTTCATCATTTGGCGGCGCGTCGTCGTCCGCGCCAGCAATTCGCTTACATCGAGGCCGCGGGCCGCAGCACGCTCAAGCACGGCAATTTCGTCCGCCAGAGTGGCGCGTCCGGATGCTCCAACGGCGGCATACTGCTGCTTCAACAATTCCTGCGCTTTGGCCGACCACGGCATAAGCTCGCAATCGAGGCAGAGCCAATCGGTCTTGAACTCTTCCCAAAATCCGGCGGCCGTGGCGGCGGCGTGAACGTGCCCAAGAAATTCCGCTTCGACGACAGCACTGTCAAAAAACCTTCGTCCTGTGCGCGTGTGGCAAATGCCGAGGCCCTCCCCGGTCACACCGAGGTTTTTGCGCGCGGCATCCTCGTCGCGGCAGACGATCACCACGGCCCTGGACCCCATGTGCTTTTCCTCGCAGACGACGCGCGGCACGCCGGCATGACGAAAATAGGCGAACGCTTCCGCCGGGTGCTCCAGCAAGTCCGGCGCTTGGCTCGTCTCGCACGGCGACATTGTCGGAGGCAGGTAAATCAGCCATTTAGGATTGGCGGCAAAACGGCTCATCACTTCCAACGCCGCCGTGGCGTTCTCTTCCCGAATGGTCACATTGCCGTGCAGGCGTGTGCTGATGATGCGTTTGCCCGTTACATCGGCGAGGTCAAGCAATTCGTCGCTCTGCTGCTGGGCGGATAATGCCGGCGCCAGGTCCGCCGGCGGCAGAAACGGTTTGCGCGGCTCGGCGTAGGTTTGTCTGGCCGGAACGGAGACAAGCTCCTTTTCGGGATAACGCAGGGCCGTCAGCTTGCCGCCAAAAACGCAGCCGGTGTCAATATTGATGGTGCGGTTCAACCATTCTGGTTCAGGCACTGGCGTGTGGCCGTAAACCACCGCCGCCGGGCCGCGATACTCGGCGGCCCAGTTGTAACGCACGGGCAAGCCAAATTCATCCGTTTCGCCGGTGGTCTCGCCATAGAGCGCGAATTCCCACACCGCGCCGGAGCCTCGTCCTTGCATCGTCTCTTTCATGCCGGCGTGGGCGACGACCAGTTTCCCGTCGTCGAGAACATAATGGCTGACGAGATCGTCAATGAACTCAGCCGCCACTCGGCTGAATCCGCAATAGGCTTGATCGTAAACTTCAAACTGCTTGAGCGAATCCGCCAGGCCGTGAGTGATTTGGACGTCTTTGCCCCAAATCTTCCGCATGAACTTCACATCGTGGTTGCCCGGAACGCAAAGCGCGGAACCAGCTTTCACCGACTCCATGACCAACCGGACGACTTCGGGAATCTTTGGGCCGCGGTCCACCAGGTCGCCAACAAAAACCATCTTCCTGCCTCCGGGATGCTGCCACGCTCCTCCGGGTTGGGCCGCGTATCCGAGCAACGCCAGCAATTCCACCAACTCATCAAAGCACCCATGAACGTCGCCAATGATGTCGAATGGTCCATGCTCGTGTTTCAAATTATTCCACAAAGGCTGCCGCTCGATGATAACCGACTCCACTTCTTCCAACGACTTGAGCACATGGACGTGGCGGAAGCCTTCGCGTTCCAGTCCGCGCAAGGAGCGGTGCAACTGTTGCGCCTGCTGCCGGATGACGTGCGGGCCAAAGTCGCGGTCGGAGCGCGTCTTGTTCCGGTCGTGCGCGAGGCGTTCCGGCAGATCCAGCACAATGGCGACCGGCAGACAGTGAAACTCACGGGCGATTGCCACAAACGCCTTGCGCGATTCCGGCTGCACATTCGTGGCGTCCACGACGGTAAGCTTCCCCGCCGCAAGCCGTTTGCGGGCGATGAACTGCAATACCTCAAAGGCATCCTTTGTCGCCGCTTGGCTGTTCTCGTCATCCGACACCAAGCCACGACAATAATCAGACGATAAAATCTCCGTCGGTTTGAAGTGCTTCCTCGCAAAAGTGCTTTTGCCTGAGCCGGACACGCCGATCAGCACGACGAAGGACAATTCTGGAAGCGCGATCTTCATGGCGTCAGATTCGGCGTTGGCGGGTATGCTAACAGCGCCTTCCGAAGTTCTTCCCTGTCGCCGAACCCGATCTGCTCTGCGCGCCTGAGCGCTGGCAGCCAGACTTGCTCGGATTTCGCGACGGTCCTTTCCGCCAACTCATCAATAACCTCCATCATAATAATCCAACTGCGCAAGTCGTCTCGATCGAGAGTATCGAACAAGTCCATCAACGGGGGCAACAGGCGAACATCTCCACGCCGGGCCAATCCCACAATCGCTTCGCCGAGGGCTTCGCATTCTGTCTCATGGAGCCGAGCCGCCAGGGCATCGCGAATGGCC